>JBBQPD010000444.1:0-5663 GCA_038331535.1 Gemmatales bacterium
CCGAACTTCGTCCCGACAGCAGACGGCCCCGATTCTCCGTCGGATTGGCCGTTCTCGAACCCTGCTCAGGATGGAGTGAATGCGATGGAAGGTGTGGGATCGGTTGCGGATTCGGCCGTCGCCGTGGCGGACGAACGGTCAGACGCGGCGCATGCGTTCACACAGGAATCCGGCTTCGAAGCCTACTCCGAGTCGGCGCCCGTACAGCCGGATTCGACAGATGAGCCGTTCACCATCACCCTGCGCACGGCCAGGCTGCTGCCGGAATCTGACGGTGAAGCGCCTCTCGCGCAGGTCGCACAACCCGAGACGCCAAAGCCGATCTTTCGTACGTTGCGCAGCCTGCGCCGCGACCACGACTCGCACAAGAGCCGAACCGTGCCCGCGGGAAAAGCCTCGGGACGGACAGCGCCACGCAAGGCCGTCGATCTCAACGCGCTGCTGGACGCCGCCGCCAAGGCCGTGCCGCCGAACGAACCGGAACGCTGGCTTTCGACGGAAGAGGACGGCGAGGTGCTGGAGTGTCGCTTCCCGGCTAGCCTGCCGCCGAGCGGGCCGCCGATCGATTTCCAGCGCTTGCGCGACAAGTGGAACGCGCACATCGTGAACGTGGACGAGGACGCCGCCCTGTTCGAGGTCGGGTCGCCGAAGCAGTTCTGGAAACGGCTGCTCGGTCGGCCGACGCCGCTGCTCGTCGAAGTGCGCTGGTCGCGGCCCCGGCCTCCCGCCGTCGCGATCCCCGGCGTCACCGTGCGCGTCCGCCTGGCAACTCCAGGGGACAAGAAGGGTTCGGCTACCTTGCACCGGGCCGGGCCGCAGTTAGTCGAGAGCCTGCGGTCGCAGTTACAAGGCAGATCGGAGCGCCGCCAGGAAAAGCGCTCCCTGTGGGTGCAGCCGGTGGCGGCGACATTCCTGCTCTCCAACGGCGAGGCGAGCGGCACGGTAGAAGGCCAAAGCCGCGACCTGACCAGTACGGGCATGGGGCTTTATCTGCCGCGTATTCTCCCCGGAACGCAGGTGTCGCTGCTGCTGGCCGATCCCGCGGCCGCGCCGATCACGGTGTTCGGCAAGTTTGTCCGCGTGCAACGCTGCGGCGACGGTTGGTACGAGGTCGGCGTGCGCTTCGAGCTGGAACAATAGTTAGCCACAGATGAACACAGATAATTCGGACTCAGGAAGAAGGCCGGGCTGTGCCCGGCCTTCTTCTCTTTCTGGCTCTTCGGTTTTATCTGTGTTCATCTGTGGCTAATTCTTCGGTGTAGCCCAAGCGGCGATTCGTTCGGCGCGTGCCGAAAAACCGTGCCGCTCGCCCTTGCTTGGCGCTGCGGGCTCGCGGAAAGTGCTTAACGAATGCCATTCGAGACACGCCTCATTTTCATTGCCCCTTTGCATCCGCGCGCGTATGATCCATGCACGCCCGAGAGGCGTCAAATTTCGATGCAGTGAGACGTGAGGACGCTTGTGGCGCGAACGACCGAACCTTTCCGACGCTCGACGGACGGAGGGCCGGTCCAGGAGACACTCGCCCGGTTTGCCGAAACCTGGCGCAAGGCCGATACCTGGATCGAGTCCATCGACATTACCGCCTTTCTGCCGCCGCGCGACGATCCGTCGCGGCTCCAGGTGCTGTGCGGGCTGGTCGTGATCGATCTGAACATGCGCTATCAACGGAAGCAGGTGGTCGGCCTGGAGTTCTACCTGGAGAAGTTTCCGGAGCTGGGCACTGCCGCCACGGTGCCGCCGGAGCTGATTCACGAGGAGTACGCCGCCCGCCAACGGCACAACCAGTCGCCGGCGCTGGAGGAGTATCAACGCCGCTTCCCCGGCCAGTATTCCCGACTCCGGCAGCTCGCCGAGGACGATTCCACACCCACCCTCGGCATGGAGAAAAGCGACCCGATCTTCCCCATGACGCTGCCTCAGCCGACCGGCAGCACCTCGTCGGATACGGAGGTCGAGCAGTTCTTGCAGCAGAAGGGCTATCGCCTGTTCGAGAAGCTCGGCGAGGGCGGCTCCGGTGAAGTGCGCCGCGCCGAGGCGCCCGGCGGCGTCGAGGTGGCCGTCAAGATCATCCGCCGCCGCACCGGCGAGCACGGCATGGCCGACCGCGAGCAAGAAGCGCTCGAGCTCATCAAGGGACTTCGCCACCCGTTCTTGCTTCAGACGCAAGCTTACTGGTCGATGCCGGATTGCCTGCTCATCGTGATGGACCTGGCGGACGCGACGCTGAGCAAGGCCAAAAATCTATCGCGCGATGAGTTGCTGCGCGTGTTCCGCGAATCGGCCGAGGCGATCGACTTCTTGCACGACCGCAACATCCAGCACCGCGACATCAAGCCGGGAAATATCCTGCTGCTGAAGGGGCACGCCAAGGTGGCCGACTTCGGCCTGGCCCGGCTGCAAATCGCCAACGACCAGGTCACGCGCGCGGGCGCCGGTACGCAGGCGTACAAGGCGCCGGAAGTGTTCAGCGGCATGGTCCACAAGCACAGCGACCAGTACAGCCTGGCGCTGTCCTACGCCGAGCTGCGCCGGGGTGGCAAGGTGTTTCCGGACCGAGGGCACAACCTCGTCGCCTTCATGCAGGACCGCCTTACCGGAACCCCGGACCTGTCGGGGCTGGAAGAGGCCGAACAGAAGGTGGTGTTTCGCGCGCTGCGCAAGTCAGCCGACGCGCGTTTCCCCAGTTGCGTGGCGTTCGTGGCGGCCCTGGAAGAGGCGCTGCGGCCAAAACCCACCGGCGGGCTGCGCTGGGCCTACTGGCTGCTGATCGGCTTGACGCTCATGCTGTCCCTGATCGCGATCGGTCGGGGGCTTTTCCCTCACACGCCGACCCCGCAGCGCCCCGTCGTCGAGCCGCTCCCGCCGGGGTGCGAGAAGGCCGACGACGAGACCCGCGAGATCAACGGCAAGAATTATTACGTCCGCATCCGGAGGAAGCTCGGCCACGGACCGGACATTCCTTTCCGGCTCATCCCGTTCGAGAACGCGGTCGATCCCAACACGTTTTACATGATGGAAAATAAGGTCTCCAACGAGCTGTATCAGGCGGCTGTGAACGATCCGGAGTTTCAACGGCTGCTCGACGCGATGACCTACGACAAGTGGGCGGGAAAGAGGGACAACTGGAAATTGGGAGGGATGGCGGGGGGGAAATCGTTGGGTATCGCCAACGGCCAGCTGCCCGTGTTTCGTGTGACGGCGATCCAGGCTCACTATTTCGCGCAGTGGCTGGGCGGCAGTCTGCCGGACCGCTACCAGTGGGACAAGGCAAGCGGCAATGGCACCGGCGCCAGCGCCCCGTACCGCGAACCAGACCAACCCGTCCGTCCGCCTGACGTGGCCTTTGATCTGGAGGCTACCGGCCCCATGCCGGTTGGAACGGCGGCGCGCGACATAAGCCCCTTCGGTTGTCGCGACATGTCCGGAAACGGCTTCGAGTGGACTTGTACGACCAAGAACAGTGCGCGTTATTCTCCGAGGAAAGACCAGAGCGTGCGCATCTTGCTCCGGGGCAACAATTACCGCAAGAAGACGCCGCTCCGCTTTGAAGACCTCCTCGACGAAGAAAATCCCGATTCCCTGGAGGATTACGAGGAGGACATGGATACCAGTTTTCGGGTGGCGTTGCCCGTGCCGACCAGGCCGTGACGTGCTTCGAGCAGCGGAGATTCAACCGTTTAGCCGCGATCTGAGGAGAGAGCGTGGGGTGAAGTGCCACCCCGCGCTCCCCTCTTGGGTCTTTACGAGCCGCGACCGTCAGGGAGCGCCGTCGCGACGCTGCGACAAACGCTCCCTGACGGTCGCGGCTCGTAACCACCACTTCCGCGCCAGACTCTTAGCGGTTCGCGCCGAAGTAGTAGTTCAGTTGCAGCTGAAACTCCCAATCGAACGTCCGGTTGCTGCCGTTCGTCAGGGGCACGGTGAAGGCCGGCGCCAGCGTCACGCGCGGGCCGAACTCGAACGTCGTGCCCAGCGTCAGGTCCAGGATGTTCATGTGGCCCTGGCTGGTGCCGACCAGTGGTCCTGCTTCCGTCACGAACGGGAAGGCCGGGTCGCCCTTGATCGAGGCGATCGGATTCAACGGATTCGCGACCGAGGTCGAGGCTTCGCCCGGCAGCTGCACCTGGCGAGACTTGTTTAGCGTCGTGGTGTAGTGGACTTCCACGTCGGGCGCGATGCCTGTCAGCCAGCGGTTCTCGGGACGACGATAGGCCCAGTAACCGGCGCCGAGGTCGAGGTGCATGAGGGTTTGTTCGTGGACGGCGGCGCCGACCTGGAAGGGCGTATTGAGTGTTCCCGCCGGCGGATTATTGTTGAAGGGCTGCCCGAGGAGATAGCGGTCGCTGTAACTGATCTTGGTGCCGTTCAGGGGTGTCTCCACGGACAGGAAGCCTTGCGCGAAAAATCTATCGTTCGGCACCCACAGGGCGGCGACGAACGGCGACAGGCTCCACGTGTCGTTCGAAACGACCACATCCTTCTGGCGCAGGAACGTGAGGTCGTTCGTGAACGCATTGGACCCGCCGACGTCGATCACGCGCACGCGGGTATCGGGAGCGGTCGGGATGCCGAGGGCCGCACCGCCGGAAAGAAGTACGCCGGCCTGCGGGTTCTGATAGATGACTGCCTTCAGGACCAAGGTCAGGTCGCCGAACTCGGTGTCCGAGTGCCCCAGAGTGTTCTGCGGCGTCGGCGTCACGTTGAAGAAGCGGTTGCCGAAAATGTCTCGGTCAAAGCCAAAGTCGTCCGTCGTGAAACCGGCGAAGTCCGCGACGCTGAAGGTGTTGTGCGACGCCAGGGTCGAGACGACCGGCGCGCGTAACTCGGCGGAGAACAGGCCGTCGGCGAACGTCTTCTCGACGCCGAACGTGTACATGTTGACGTTGTACCGCTTCGTCTCCGGTTGCTGGATGAAGATGCCGGTCGGCGGTTCCTCTGCGGCCGACAGGATCTGCGTTCGGTTCTGGCTGAGGCCGGTGACCGACTGCCCGTTCTTGAAGTAGTTGTAACGGAAGTACAGGCGGTCTGCGGGGACCGGGCTGTTATTCTCGGCCACGGAGGCGTTGCTGATATTGGTACTGCCCAGCCCGATAAAGTCGGTGTCGCCCTGTGTCCGCACGAAGCCGAAGCTCACGGACCGCGTGGTGTGCAGCAGGTCGCCCTGCATGTTCGGCGCACGGAGACTGGTCTCGGCGCCGCCGCGCGGCCCGGTGCCGAGAGCCTCGGTGTTGATGTCCGTCGGCGGCGGTGCGACCGGATTGGGGTTCGCCGGGTCCACCGGATTGACCGGATTGACCGGCGTCACCGTTCCCGGGACGACGGACTCACAGCACGACGGCGCCGGCCTGCGCAGCGGGCAGTAGGGCGACGACCCCCACGAAGTAGGCACGATCACAGGTTGCGGGCCGACAACCGGCGCCTCCTGGGCCTGGGCCGACGGTAGGCTGGCGCTCACGGCCATGCCGAGCAACATCGCCCGGAAGGACCGGCGCACGGGACGTACGGAGACCATGTCTTCCTCCATGAAGATGCGAGCGTTGAACGGCGCGCGGCCCATCGACTCCTCTTGTGGAGAACGATCCGCGCAACGTGAGGAGTGAATCACCCACTCCGTGATTGTCCTATCGGCGAAGTAGGGGAGATGGGAGAATGTGAAGTTT
>JBBQPD010000445.1:0-5660 GCA_038331535.1 Gemmatales bacterium
GCCCCCACTCCCGCCGTTCCCCACAACTTATATTTCCGCGCCGCCACCGTGTGGGTGGGTTCCGCGCGCACCCTGGGGGGCGCGGCTCGTCCCCTCAGAACTGGAAGTAGATGAACGCCTGGCTGCTCGGCGGCAAAAACAAGAAGAACAGCACCAGGGCCAGCGCGAACACCGCCCCGGCCACCGGCGCCGGCAAGCGCTGCTCCAGCTTGCGCACGTTCAGCCCCATGCCGAGTGCGTGGCCAATCAACGTCAGCAACAAGCAGAAGCAGACCACCACCACCTGGTAGTGTTCCAGCATGAGACCGGGCGGCGCGTGGATCAGTCCGCGCAGGATCACGGCGGCGTCGGCGATCGACTGTGCCCGGAAGAAGACCCAGCCGACACAGACGGCGAGGAAGGTGGCGGCCATCGACAACGGCTTCGTCCAGTTGCCGAGGAACCAGCGCGGCAGCGCACAGGACCGGTGCAGCGCCAGCAGCAGACCGTGATAGAAGCCCCAGACCAGGAACGTCCAGTTGGCTCCATGCCAGAAGCCGCCCAGCACCATCGTCAGCAGCAGGTTGCGATAGGTCGCCCAGCGGCCGCCGCGATTTCCGCCCAACGGCACGTACAGGTAATCGCGCAGCCAGGTTGACAGCGAAATATGCCAGCGCCGCCAGAAGTCGGTGATATTGGCGGCGAAGTACGGCAGGTTGAAGTTCATCGGCAGTTTGAAGCCGAGCGTGTGCGCCAGCCCGATCGCCATATCGGAATAGCCGGAGAAATCGCAGTAAATCTGTACGGCATAGCCCAGCGTGGCCAACCACAGCGCTTGCCCGGCGTAGTCGCCCGGATGGGCGAACACCGGATCGATGATGATGGCCAGATGATCCGAGATCACGGCTTTCTTGAGCAGGCCGAGCAGGATCAGCTCCACACCGAGTTGCAGACGCGGCCAGCTGAAGTGCTTGAGGCGTTGCAGTTGCGGCAGGAAGTCGCCGGAGCGGACAATCGGCCCGGCCACCAGATGGGGGAAAAAGAGGATGTAGAGCGCGTAGTCCAGCGGCCGGGTGATGGCCTTGAGCTGGCCGCGATAAACGTCCACGACGTAGCTGATGGCCTCGAACGTGTAGAACGAAATGCCCAGCGGCAGCACGATCTTGAGCAGCGGCAGGTCGAGGGCCACGCCGAACCAGTTGCACACGACCTGGGTCGTCTGGAGTGCGAAGACCGTGTACTTGAAATAGGCCAGAATGCCCAGATTGACGGCGATGCTGAACGCCAGCAACCCGCGCCGCCAGCGCGGCGCGGCAAGCGACTGAATGCGCAGGGCCACGACGTAATCGACGGAAGTGGACAAGAGGATAAGCAGGATAAGCCAGGGATTCCAGCTCATGTAAAAGGCGCAACTGCTGACGAGCAACCAGACCATGCGCCAGTGATGGCGCGGCAGGCTCCAGTAAATGGCGAAGACGGCAAGGAAGAAGCCGAGAAATTGTAAGGTGGGGAACACCATGCCGAAGCCACCCATGCCGATGTTCGGAAGTCCAATCATCGAGCGGCCTGTCCAGGAGAGGCATAGGCTTATACGCGGAATTTGGATGGGAGGCAAGATGGAGTGGGGTGCGACTCACGAATTATGAAAGATTACTCTTCGGCCGAGTCCGCGGTGCGCGCGTTCCGAGGTCTGTTTCCGTTCGAATGGTTTCTTCTCGTGCCCTGGCTCCGCTTGAGCACGAAGTCGGAGACCGGCTTATTTCGCGCGCGTTTCGATCACGACCGTGCGCTTCTCGATCTGCGCGAATTTGGACAGGTCGTCGCCGCGATTGGGGAAGGGATGGACGAAGCGGTCGGCGACGTAATCGGGACTGTCAGGAGCTTTCGTGGTCAGGATTTCGCCGGGAAGGAACGGCTTCTCACTGGCGAAGACCGTGACCGGGTTCTTGCCCAGTTCTTCTCCAACCGAGACGGTCTCGTTGTGGAGGCGATGTGTCTTCCCTTTCGGCAGCAGGAAGAGGCGCTTTTCCTGCGGCAGGGGAATCACCTGCACGGTGCCGCTCCGGCCGGTCGAGATAAGTTCGATCCACAAGTCGGTGTCGCCGTTATTTTTCACCACCATGTACATGCGTTCGTTCTGCTTGAACACCGTCGTCTTCTCGCCATCCTTGTTGAATGCCTCCAGCTCGATTTTCAGCGGCTTCGCCTGAGACCAATCCGGCTGCGCCAGGCCGTCGAGGGGCGGGATCGCCGTCTCGTCCGCCGTCGCCGGCCGCGCCGTCGTCGGTTCGCGGTTGAGCCGGTCGATGACGTCCGTGGCCAAGACATCTTTCTCCGGCTTCTTCCCAGTCAGTTCCGTCAGCGCCTGCGCGAAGCGGCGGTTGTCGGCGTCGATCAGTTCTCCCAGTTTTTTCTGGCCTGGGATGAATTCGCGCAGCCGAGCGATCTGGTTTGCCGGCAAGCCCGACGTGTTGAGGGCGGGAGCCAGCACGTCGGGGAAGGCGTTGACCCCCCGATGATCGTGGCATTTTAGACAGTTGAAGCCGGTGCGCAGCGGAATTTTTTGATGCTGTCCTTCCGCCAAATGGTCGGCGGGAATGCTATCGACACGCACCCCGTCGGCGCCGTTGACGAAGAAACCTGGCAAGCCGTTGGGGAGGCTGAACACGACTTCGCCCTCGCCCGTCTTGGTGTCCGCCGTCTTCACGAGGTCTGCCGCGTCCTTCGCCCCCGGCAGGTTCAACGTCCGCCAGAAGACCTGCTTCGGTGTCGAGCGCGACTCCACCAGGCGCGGCGCGTTGACGATTCTCCGTTCGTTCATGCCGCCCAAAAACCGCGCGGAATCCTCAACGCCGAGTTTCTTCTCCAGGGTGGGCAGGGCGGTCGGCAGTCTCAGCAAATCCTCGTACAACGGCGACCGTCCCGCGGCGCTGACGAACCAGTCGCCGCGCACGAACGCCACCGGTCGCAGCAGCGCCGCCTTCTGGAGGTATTCGCTGTCCAGCTCGTCGTAGACGGGTGAGGAGCGCGGAATGACGGCGTGGGGATACTCCAGCAGGACCAGGTCGAAGCGGTTGGCGCGCGAGCCGGGGTAGAGCGGATCGGCCCAGCCGAGGTCGTCGAGATTGACGCGGAAGATCGTCCCTGTCGGATCGATCGGCGTCGGCCGGACGATCTCCTTCTTCCAGGAGAGAAGATTGATGGCTCGTGTCAGCGTCGCGCGCAGCAGCTCGGGGTCGGCCTGCGGTGTGCCGAGGAGGTGGTTGAAGGCAAAGTAGCGCTCGCGGGCCCGATCGGCGGAACGGACGTCGAGCAGAATTTGCCGTAGTGCGTAATCGTCGCTCGCCTCCGCGGCGAACGGCGTGGTGCCGCCGGCGACCCAATCGCGAAGAACCTTGACCTCGGCGGCGGCGACCTTGGGGCGCGTGCCGCGCGGCATCGAGCCGCATTCGACCAGTTGCAGCAGTTCCGACGGGTCCGGCATGTCCGGCGCGCGGCCGGCGGCGCTGCGGCCGAAGTCGAGGATTTGCAGGCCGCCGCGCGCCTTGGCGCCCGAGTGGCAGCTGACGCAGTGCTTGCGCAAGACGCCGCGCGCCTGCTCGGCGAGGAGGAAGGAATCGACGCCTTGCGCGAACGCGGGATGTGTCGCGCACAGGGTTAGGGTCGTCGCGAGCAAGCAACGGTGCGCCATTGTCATCGCACTCACTCCGTCAAAACGGATACAGCCGCACGCGGTCCGGCAAGGAATGCCGGGCCGCGTGCGGCCATCTCAATCTTAGAGTTCTACGAGCCGCGACCGTCAGGGAGCGTTGGTCCCTTAGAGTTCTACGAGCCGCGACCGTCAGGGAGCGTTGGTCCCCGCGCTCCCTGACGGTCGCGGCTCGTACGTCGTCACTTCGTCTTCGGGTCAAAGTAGCGGATCGTGGCGGAAAACGCCGGGATCGGGTTCGCCTTGAAGGACACGTCCTTCGTGAGCTTATCGATTTCCTTGCCCGGAACGACGATCCCGCGGGAGCCGGCCGCCGCTTCTTCCTTCTGGGTCAATTTCACCAACTCGCCACGGAAGCTGTCGAGGTCCGAAGCGGCGATCCGCGAGTTCAGCTGCTCGGTGCCGCGGGAGATCATCGCCACCGGCAACTCGCGTTCCTTCTCCTTTTTCACCAGAATCTGGTCCGCGTCCGACGTCGCCTCCCGGAAAATGATGACGGCGAAGGTGCCCGCGTTGACGCCGTAATTCACTTCTTCGGCTCGGGACTCGACTTCGGAGCGAACCAGGAATTTATCGGCCTTCGGTTTGTCGCGCTGGAGGAAGCCATCGACCACCGTCGATTTCTCCGGCTCCAGAATCCACTTGTAGCACTCCAGCGGCTCCCGTTCCTCCATGTAGATCGAGCTTTGCCCGTTCACCTTGATGACCACGCCGAAACGCTCTTTGCTCGTGTTGGTGAGGCGGAAAGAAACGGCCTCGGTGGTCAACGGCTCACGCACCCGCAGCAGGACGTTGTCGCGCTCGGCCGGCGGGCGGAAAGGGTTCGGCTCAATCTTGACCAGCTCGCCGTTGTACAGGATTTCGACCGTGATCGGCAGATCCTTCAGCGCTTGCCGCAGCGTCTCGGCGCGCTTCTGCCACGTCTCGGCGGAGTCGTCGGCCTTCGGCGCGTCCTTGGTCAGCTGGGTCGTGTACTGGCCGGGATCGATCGGCTTGTCGAACGGCCCGCGGGCGCCGACAAAACTGATGCCGGCTTCGGTGAGCGTGCGCGGGTCCACCGCGGCGACGAACTCGCCAACAGTCTGAAGCTTGAGCTTGTCCGCCCCGGTCTTGCCAAAGGCCTGGACCTTGACGGTCATCTTCCGCAGGTCGGCCGAGAGGGTCGCCTCGCCGGTCAGGAAGGCGTCGGGCTGGACCGCCTCCTTCTGGTTCCAGGGCAGCTTGAACTGCGACGGATCGAACTCGAAGAATTCGGCCCGGCCTTCCTCCGTGCGGTGCGTGGCCCGTAAGTTGCCGCTTTTGGCGACCACATCGCTGGCCCGGAAGATGATGCCCAGGCCGTCCGTCGGCTTGAGCGCCACGAGCAGGGCGATCTCCAGGCGGTCGGCGAGGGTGCGGTTGATGGGGCCGAGGTTATCGCGCCACGAGCCGTTCTCGTTGCGGGCCAGGAACTTCAGAACGCCGACGTTTTTGTAGCCGGCGGCGTGCAGCTTCTCGATGATCTTGGGCGCCTGTTCGCGCACGGCCTGTTCGTAGCTCGGGAAGGATTTATCCTCCGCACGAGCCGCTCCACCAGCCAACAGCAAGGTTGCGAGAGCCGGTAAGCCAAATCGCAAAGAACGCTTCATGGGTATCCCCTCGGTATGCTTCGTATTCGTTCCTACAGGTGTTATGCAACTTCGCCGCGGAAGGCGGCAAATATTTCGCGGTGAAACCCCGCGACAGCCTACGTGTTTACATTTCGCGCGCGAATCGTAAACACGTAGGGCGTCCGGGCGGCTACCGCCCTGTCACCGTCAACGGCTTTGGCTGCGGTGCGAACATGATCGGCACCTGCAAAAATTCGTTGTGTCCGATCTTCGTCAGCATCTGCGGCAGCCGGGTCCGCGTGTAATTATACAGTTCGCGGGTGTCGAGTATCTTGTTGACGTCGGTGTCGGCGTCGGCGAATTTTTCGTTCAGCGCCTCCAGC
>JBBQPD010000446.1:0-5659 GCA_038331535.1 Gemmatales bacterium
GGGCGTAGCGTGCGCCCGCTTACTTCGTGCGCGGCTCCTGCCCCGCTTACTTCGTGCGCGGCTCCTAAAAGTGGCCTTCCCACGCCGCACACCGGACGATATACGCCCCCTCGTTGTTGGACGCCGACCGAGGGAGCGTCCCGCGAAACACTCGGGTTCCGCTGTGTGCCGGATTGCGGGAAGCCGGCACTGCCCGCCCTAGGGGGCAGAAGAACCAACCGCACCGGACCAACGTGGCTACTGGGTCGGCCACGCCGGAGCGGCTTCGCGGCGGAACACCGGTTATTGGCCGCTTGCGGCTTCGCATCTGCCAGTGCGAAGCCGCAAGCGGCGCTTCGGGTTCACGGTCCAATCGCCTCGTTGCCGCGTTCGCCGGTGCGGATGCGGATGGCGTCGTCCAGCGGCAGCACGAAGATTTTGCCGTCGCCGATCTGGCCGGTCTCCGGCGTCCGCGCCGCGTGGACGATGGCCTCGACGGCCGCCTCTACGAAGGCGTCGTTGACGGCGATTTCCAGCTTCAACTTCGGCAACAGTCGTATCTGATAGTCCTGGCCGCGGTAGATTTCCGTGTAGCCGCGCTGCCGGCCGCAGCCGCGCACGTCGGTCACCGTCATCAGGTACACGTCCCGTTCGTTCAGCGCGGCCTGAACCGCTTCCAGCCGTTCCGGCCGGATGATCGCGACAATCAGCTTCATAAGACCTCGGGAGAGGATGATCCATCGTGTTTACGTTTCGCGCGGTCCGCGCGAAACGTAAACCATTACTCTTCCACGCGCACGTTCAGCTTGCCGCCCACGGTGCCTTCAAACAGTTTACGCATGTGGTCGCGCATGCTGTTCGGGTCGCCGCCGCGGAAGCGGAAGCGATTGCCCTTCACGGTCGTCACATACGGGTAGACGACGCGGAACTCCGGCGCCGGCGGCGTCTTGTCCGCGCCGCACATCTGCGACCAGGCGTTGAGCAGCACCCCCGTATCCGCCCCCTCGACGGCGATCGTGAAATGCGTCTTGCCGTTGGGCGGCGCCAGCGCTGCCCGCGGCTCGTGGGGCGCTGCCTCGGGTGCCATCTCCATCGCCGGCGACAGGTCGAAGCCGACCTCGCCGTGCTCGCTGCGGTCCAGACCCTCGCTCTCCTCTTTCGCCGGCAGGCTGAAGCCCCAGACCTTGTCGATGACGAACACCAGCACCAGCGTCACGCCGAAGGAATAGACGGCGGCGAGCAGGGCGGCGATGAACTGGGCGCTGAGCTGGGTCGCTAGCCCGTTGTTCACCCGGCCGAAGTTGTCGGCGTCAAAACCGATCGCCTTCAGGTAAGCGGGGCTGGCGAAAAAGACGCCCGTGAGAATCGCCCCCAGGAAGCCGCCGACGCCGTGGACGCCGAAGGCATCGAGCGAGTCGTCGTATTTGAAGAACGGCTTGAGGCAGACGGCCCCATAACAGATGATGCCCGCCGCCAGCCCGATGGCCAGGGCGCCGAGCGGGTTCACGAAGCCCGACGCCGGCGTGACCGCCACGAGGCCGGCGACGAGGCCGGACGCCAGGCCCAGTGCTGTCGGCTTGCCCTTGTGGATCCACTCGACGATCATCCAGCTCAGCGCCGCCGCGGCCGCCGCTACCTGCGACGCGGTCAGCGCGGACACGGCTTGCGGCCCGCTGTTGAGGGCGCTGCCGCCGTTGAAGCCGAACCAGCCGAACCAGAGGAGGCCGGCGCCGGTGAGCGTCAGCACCATGCTGTTGGGGTGCATGGCGTGTTCGGGATAGCCGCGCCGCTTGCGCAACAGCAGGATCGCCGCCAGGCCGCTGAAACCCGCGGCGATGTGGACGACGGTGCCGCCCGCGAAATCGAGCGCGCCCTGCATCCCCAGGAAACCAGCCGGCTTCACCACCGGCGGCACTTCCTTCCCATCCAGGACCGCCGGCTTGCCGTCCACGAGGACCGGCTCCTCCTTGACGGCCCAAACCCAGTGGGCCAGCGGATCGTAGACGATCGTCGCCCACAGCACGATGAACAGGCAGTACGGCCCGAAGCGGATGCGCTCGGCGACGGCGCCGCTGATGAGCGCGGGCGTGATGATGGCGAACATGCCCTGATACATGCAGTGCAGGAAGATCGGGATGTTGGTGCCGGGGAAGGTGGCGTCGGGCTTGACGCCTTGCAGGCCGAGAAAGTCCGGACTCCAGCCGAACCAGCCGCCGTGCGAGGCGCCGAACGCCAGCGAATAGCCGAACAGCAGCCACTGGATGCCGATCAGGCCGAGGCAGACCATGCTGTGCATCATGGTGCCGAGGACGTTCTTGCGGCGCACCATGCCGCCGTAGAACAGGGCGAGGCCAGGCACCATGAACAGCACCATACCGGTCGAGACGAGCATCCAGGCCGTGTCGCCGCGCGCCTGGCCTTCGGTCTTGGCGGCCTCGATCTTCTCGTCGGTGGTCGGCGGCTTTTTCTCCTCCGCGGCCGCGGCCGGCAGGGCGGACAGAAGGGCAAGGGCCGTGAGGGAGAGGATCGAGCGTTTCATCGAAGCATCCAGCCGGTGGGAGGGAGAGGGAAGACAGCTTCCCCGCTTTTAGAGCCTGTCCCAGAAGTAAGTTCTACGAGCCGCGACCGTTAGGGAGCGCTGGGACATGCCGCAAAAACCGCTCCCTAACGGTCGCGGCTCGTGAGAAACGACACCTTATGAGACCTCTAAGCAATTTCAATGCCTCCGGGGCGTCATCGGCAAGTGTCGCGGCAAGTGATTTTTTCACAATCACTTGCAACGCCGCTCTCCGCTGCGCGCCCGGATCGCGGCGCACGCTCGCATGCTTTCCGTGCAAGGATCGCGCGCATCGCAGGCAGCGCGAAACCCTGGCGCTGTTTACGTTTCGCGCGTTCCAAATACGAGGTGCTCTCGCCTCCTCTCGACCCACCCTGCGAAGCCTCGTCAGCTTTCCGGTTCTAGCGATTGAAATAGTGTCACAACCGTGAAGACAAAACGAATGAGGTAATAGAGGTAAAGTCAACCTCGGACGCTCAAAGCTGTTTACGTTTCGCGCGCGGCCAGTGAAATGGACGCCGCCAACTTGGCATGGAAAGTGCCGCAGCACCTCGCTATAAGGTCGGTACGTGTGTGTCCAGGGGTAAAACGGAGAAATCTGGTTTTTCCCCAAAATAACCGACCTCGCTTTCTGTTGGAGGATGAATTGAGGATTTTTGTGAGCTACATTTAATCGGAGGGGCGTGGGATAAGCCCGATCCCGCCGCGTCCCATTCATGGAAGCAGCCGCTCGGCCTCGACACGGTTCTCTTCCCCTCCGGGTTCGGTAGCGCCCGTTTCGCTTTTCACCAACCGGCATTAAGGTCAGCCATGCGTTCCGCATTGTTCCCATTTATGGGGCCGTGCTGACGCCGCGCGCCGACCTTGGGGAGAAGAGACCATGATACCGCTCGACTATCTTCTGTCCGTGGCCCTGCTGACCGCCCCCGGCGATCCGAACGAAGCCGCCGGCGCCTTCGACCACTTCAGCAGCGTCCGTCCGACCTTGCAGGCGGTGGCCGTCTACTGGGAAGTCCTCGACACGCGTGAAGTCAAGTATGTCCTGAATCGCCAGGATGATTTCGCCTGCGATTTGAAGCTGCTGCGCAAACGCTGGGACGACCTGGCGACGGCGCCGCCCCTGAACGACTGCATGCGTTTCCCCGACCGCTCGCTCATCAGCGATTTGCTGGCGTTCAACCGCAGCTATCGCCAGCAGCTCGAACACCGCCTGGCGCTGGAGTTGGTCTACGGCTGGGAGTTGCGCGAGGTGATGTCGGAGGTCGATCGCCTCTACCAGATCTGGGACACAGCCCGCGACGCGCGCTGTGAATACTACTACATCTCGGTGCGCCGCGCGGCGTTGAAGAAGCTGCGCGACGCCGTCGGCGCCGAGGCGTACTACAGCGGCCGCCTGCCCCCGCACGTGCCGGTGTGGCACTTCGCGCGGATTGACTGATCGTCTTTGTTTACGTTTCGCGCGACCGAGATCGCGACCGCGCGAAACGTAAACAATTTCTCGCCAAATCATTTCACGGCGCGTACAATCTCATCTGGAATCGCTAGGGGTGTCCTCCGGCGCCTTCGTCGGCGTCGGGTGGGCTGAGAGCAGACCCTCCGAACCTGATCCGGGTCATGCCGGCGCAGGAAAGCGATCGCGCTTCTCTCACTCCCCTCCCCAATTAATTGGTGTGAGCACGCAGCGCCAGCAAGTGCTTCTTCCACTTGCTGGCGCTGCGTGCTCACCCCCCAGGAGTCGAGCCGATGACGCAGATGGAATCCGCCCGAGCAGGACATATCACCGACGAGATGCACTACGTCGCCAGGCGCGAAGACCTCGAACCCGAGCTGATCCGCGACGAGGTGGCCCGCGGCCGCATGGTCATCCCGGCCAACACGGTCCACCTGACGAAGGGGCTGGAGCCGATGGCCATCGGCGTCGCCAGCAAGTGCAAGATCAACGCGAACATCGGCAACTCGGCCGTCACCAGCAAGGTCGATGACGAGCTGGAAAAGCTGCACACCGCCGTCCACCTCGGCTCCGACACCGTCATGGACCTCTCGACCGGCGGCGACATCGACAAGATTCGCCAGGCCATCATCGACGCCTCCCCCGTGCCCATCGGCACCGTGCCGATCTACCAGGTGATTCAGAACGTCAAGGACGTCGGCGACATCACGCCGCAGATGATGCTCGACATGGTCGAACATCAGGCCCAACAGGGCGTCGATTACATGACGATCCACGCGGGCGTGCTGCTCGAGTATTTGCAGCTGACGACGAAGCGCGTCACCGGCATCGTGTCGCGCGGCGGCTCGCTGATGGGCGCCTGGATGCTGCAACGCCACGAGCAGAACCCGTGGTACACGCACTTCGACGAGCTGAGCGAAATCCTGCGCGCCTACGACGTGACCTACAGCCTCGGCGACGGGCTGCGGCCGGGCTGCCTCGCCGACGCCAACGACGAAGCCCAGTTCGCCGAGCTGAAGACGCTCGGCGAGCTGACGCTGAAGGCGTGGGAGCACAACGTCCAGACGATGATCGAGGGGCCGGGCCACATTCCGATGCACCTCATCAGGATGAACGTCGAGAAAGAGCGCGAGCTGTGCCACGAGGCGCCGTTCTACGTCCTCGGCCCGCTGGTGACCGACATCGCGCCGGGATACGACCACATCACCTCCGCCATCGGTGCGGCGCTGGCGGGCGAGGCCGGCGCGGCGATGCTCTGCTACGTCACGCCGAAGGAACATCTCGGCCTGCCGAACAAGGACGACGTGCGCCAGGGAGTGATCGCCTACAAGATCGCCGCCCACGCCGCCGACATCGCCCGCGGCCGCAAGGGCGTGCGCGACCGCGATGACGCGCTGTCGAAGGCGCGCTTCGAGTTCGACTGGAACAAACAGTTCGAGCTGTCGCTCGACCCGGAGACGGCCCGGTCGATGCACGACGAAACGCTGCCGCAAGAGGTGTTCAAGTCGGCGAAGTTCTGCTCGATGTGCGGCCCGAAGTTCTGCTCGATGCGGGTGACACAGGACATTCGCAAGCTGGCGGAGAGCGGGTCTTTACCCGTCGTGACAAGGTGACAGGGTGACAGGGTGACAGGGTGATCAAGAACCCTTCTGGTCACCCTGTCACCCTGTCAC
>JBBQPD010000447.1:0-5655 GCA_038331535.1 Gemmatales bacterium
TGGGCGGGGCGCGTTTGATGGCCGGCGGGTCGGCGGACGGCGGTTTGGAGGAGTTTGTGGAATTCTGGTTGAGGCGCTGTTGGAGATCGACGACTTGCTGTTCGAGGGCGGCAAGGCGTTGTTCGTATCGTAGGAAGACGACAAGCAAGGCGGCTTGCGCAGCCGCAGGGATGGTGTCCCACAATTCCTTCGAGAGAGGGGGCTCCGTGCCCATGCAGCTGGAATAGGAACTCCAACGCCCTCAGGCAAGATCGGGCCGTGAACGGAACGAACTTGGATGCGGAGAAAACCGTCTGGTGGCCGCGCCCAATCGCCAGCAGTCGCAACTGCTACGCACGACATTGGCCTCGTTGCGTCAGTTGCAACACATCGACGGCTAACCTCTGACCGGCGCCGGCTCTCTTACGGCCGGCGCCGGCGTCGTCTCGTACTTGTTCCGTTCGGAGAGGCTATAACAACCGCCCAACAGTCATCCCATCGCTCCGTTCCGAAAGGAGGCTTTTCCATGCCCGATCTCCAGGACGGCGAAGCCGTCGAGATGAAGGGTTCCGGCAGCAAGCCCTATGTCCTCAAGAACGTCGGAGGCGTCTACAGCTGCACTTGCCCGGCCTGGCGCAACCAGTCATTGGCCATCGAGCAGCGCTCCTGTAAGCACCTCCAAAAGCTGCGCGGCGCCGCGGCCGAGGCGGCCCGCGTCGGCGGCGCCCTGCCGGTGCGTGCCAGGCCCGCGACGGACGATGATGAAGGCGACGGCGGTCCGCCGATTCTGCTGGCCGAGCGCTGGGACGGCGCCACCGATCTGAGTGGCTGGTGGAGCAGTGAAAAACTCGACGGAGTCCGGGCGTACTGGGATGGAACGCGCTTCCTCTCGCGCAACGGCAATGTTTACTACGCCCCGGACTGGTTCACGGCCGGCTTGCCGGAAGTGCCGCTGGACGGCGAGTTGTGGCTGGGCCGCAAGCAGTTCCAGCGCGCCGTCAGTATCGCCCGGCGCCAGGATCGCAGCGACCACTGGCGCGAGCTGCGCTACCTCGTGTTCGACGCGCCCACGCAGGCGGGCGGCTTCGAGGAGCGGATCGCGTTCCTCCAGGATCTGTTCGCACGCAAGCAGCCGCAGTTCGCGACGGCCCACGCCCATGACTTGTGCCGCAGCCTCGAGCATCTGCGTTCGGAGTTGGCGCGCATCGAGGCGCTGGGCGGCGAGGGACTCATGTTGCGCGAACCGAACTCGCTGTACGTCGCCGGTCGCTCGACGACACTGTTGAAGGTGAAGAGCTTTCACGACGCCGAGGCCACGGTGCTCGGCCATCAGCCGGGAGCGGGCCGGCACAAGGGACGCCTGGGCGCCCTGTTTGTGGAGCTGCCGAACGGCACCCGCTTCTCGGTCGGCACCGGCTTCTCCGACGCCGAGCGTTCCAGCCCGCCGCCGGCCGGCAGCACCATCACGTTCCGCTATCAGGAGCTGACCGACGGCGGCGTCCCCCGCTTCCCCTCTTACGTCGGCATCCGCGCGGATGCTGCGCTAACCCCATCCTTGGTATCTCAGAAAGGAGACAGCAGCGTGTCCCAGACAACCAGCAAGCGCCGCTTCGAGTTCACCGGCGGCAACAGCGACAAGTTTTGGGAAGTGGCCGTGAACGGTAAGGAAGTCGTCGTGCGCTACGGTCGCCGCGGCAGCGACGGCCAGACCAGCACGAAAGCGTTCCCCGACGAGGCGGCGGCCCAGAAGCACGCCGAGAAGCTCATCGCCGATAAAACGGGCAAGGGTTACCTCGAAGTCAGTTGATCGGCGAAACACGTGCCGGAAGAAACTGCCCTCTCATCACGGAAAGGAGAAAGCGTGGCTCAGGCCATCGTTCTGGAAGAGTTTCATATCACGGCCCGAGCGCCAAACGGCTTGCCGAAGGCCGAGTATGCTGCACTCCGAAGAGCACTGGACGGCAAGACGTTTCAGGCCGATCTGCGCCGGGGCGTACGTGCCGTCTTTCAGTCCTACCCCATTCTCACCACGCTCCGCATCTCTCTCACGCGCTGAGCTACTGCCCACGCACCGACACGCCTGATTCGCTTTGAACGACAGCACTTTCCAACGAACGCACGCGCTTGCCGGTGACGCCGGCTCTTGGCGGCTACCGACACCGTACGCGCGACTCGCTGCGCGCAGCCTTCCATCCCAAATACCAGGGCCGCGCTGTTTTGGCCCTGGTCCCCGATTGCACAACCCTTACGTCAAGGAGTTCCCCATGCGCATTCTCTACGTCAACAACGATGGCGGCGGCTTCGCCGACTACATCAAGGTCGAGGCCGGCACGACCGTGACCCAGCTCTTTTCGCAGCGCCTGCCCGGCCGCCACTCCACGGACTACCTCATCCGCGTCAACCGCCTGCCGGTGCCCGCCGAACACGTCCTGCAAGAGGGCGACCGCCTCACCATCACGCCCGTCAAGATCGAGGGCGCGCGGACCGCGGACCTCCCCTGGGTCGCCTGACAACCAAGCCGGAGCCGTCGCTGCCGGGCCCTGACAGGTCCGGCAGCGATGGCTCCCCTTCGGGAGGGTTCACCATGCCGACGCCTCGACTACTGCTACGCACCGCCTTGCGGTTGCACGACATCTACCTCGCCCGCTCGGCGCAAGCCGTCGAACAGGCGTTCCTGAAAGAGATGTCTCCCTACCAGCAAGCCCTGGAGCGCGCCTGCGCTTGTCTGCGCCAGACCGGAACCACGGGCCTGCTTGCCGGCACGCTGCCCGTGCGCCGCCATTTGCATTGCCTGGTGAAAACCGTCCAGCAGGCCGTCGAGAAGGCCGGCAACAAACTCGGGCGGCCCGACGCCTCGGCAGCCGACCTGCGCAACCTGATCGGTGAACTGCGGCAACTTGAGGACGAGTTCGGCGGCCTGGACATCGACTTCAAGAAGAAGACGTTGAGCGTCACCACCGAGGCCATCGAGCTGGAAGAGGTCTACCTGGGGCCGTTCGCCATCCGCCTGCCCTGGGAGCGCCTGACCAGGGAGGCGCACAGCCATCGCTTCGAGGTGGTGGCCTTGGACCCCCAGCCGGCGGCCGCGAACAGGGCGGTGACGCACCCGCACGTCAATCGCGACGTGCTCTGCGCCGGCGACGCTACCGTGCCCATCCAGCGAGCGCTCGAACAGGGCCGACTGGCCGATGCGTTTTGCCTGGTGCGTGGCGTGCTGACCACCTACAACGCGGGCAGTCCGCACGTGCCGCTGGACCAGTGGGGCGGTGAGAGCTGCCACGACTGCGGTTGCGGAGCTGACGCCGACGACCTGTCGTACTGCGAGGGCTGTAGCGAAGACTACTGCCAGGAGTGCATCAGCTACTGCCGCTCCTGTCATGAGAGCCGTTGCAGCGAGTGCCTGGAGCGCTGCCCCGTCTGCGAGGAGTCGCACTGCTCCGGCTGTTTGAAACGCTCGGCCCATTCGGGCAAGGTTTGCTGCCGCGGCCCTGGCGGCCGTCAGCTGGACGCTGAACCATGCAGGCCAGGGGAAGACGCGCGGTGGGGAAACACAGAACCACAGGAGCTGGGGTTTCCACGGCCGCCGGCGGTCTCGCCGTGGCCGCCAGCCCGGGTAGAATCGCGACCCCGGCGGAGCGTAAGCCCCTCTTCGATCCGCACCTGTTCAGTGAGTCGAGTCCAGCGCAGTTGGGCCCGATACGCAACGCGGCGCGTTTCCTGGCCAATCGATTTCACGAGGGTCGGGAGATCGTCTGCACCATCTCCGTCGCTGAGCAGGGTGCGGTGTCTGCTTGCATCATCAACGAGTGCCGCCGCCCACGATCCCTGCGCTCCGGTCCCATCCATTCGGAACAGACGCCACTCTACGAGAGAACGAGGAGGAAGAGGCCATGAGCGCGAAACACAAATTGAACTCAGCGCACCTGCTTTGGTCGCTGTTTGTCGCCGGTCTATTCGGCGTTGTGACCCAGTCGTTGACCCTGTTCCTGATTGCCCTCGCCGCGTTGCTGATCGCCGCCTTGCAAGCCGGTAACATCCGCGGTTGAGACCCTCCAGACGCGCCGCTACCCCCTCGAATCCGTACTCGCCAGGCAATGGATTGGGGGTAGCGGCGCAGACTACGCCCCGGGGTGACTCCGCTCATTTGACGGGGTTCTCTTTTTTGGCTCTTCGCGTTTTTTAGTGGGCAGATTTCACAGTTTTTCGAGCATGCAGGTCAGGATCTTCAGCCGGAAGTACTCCTCATCCCGGTAGCCGTAGGCACGGCGCTGGATGGCGCGGATCTTGTTGTTGAGGCCTTCAACAAAGCCCAAGCTGACTTTGTTCTCCACGTGACAGTACGAGGCAATCCCGTCCCAATGTGCATCGATCATGGCAGCGAACCGCTCGAACGGCTTCAAGCGTTGCCACTTCAAGGAGTCTCGCCAATGATCGAAGAAGCGTCGTGCCCAACCGGGAGTCTCGTAGCTCCACAACTGCTCGAAGGAATCCTTCAGAAGGTAAGCGGTGTTGAGCCGCTTGTTCGCCTTGAACAACACCTTCAACGCTTCCCTGCCCTTGAGTTCGAGATTCGCCCAACGAGTCAACAGGTTGAACCGTTGGCCTTTGATGAAGCGGCGTTCCTTTCCTTCCAGACGCGCGTATTCGGCACGTCGCACCGCATCCATCGCCTTCCCCAGGTGGCGACATATATGGAACTTGTCATAGACGATCAACGCCTGGGGAGCATTGCCCTTCTTGAGAGTGGACTTGCGGAATGGCTTCCACATGTCCATGACGGCGATGCGGATTTTCCTGCAATTCTCTGGGCCAAACCACGCAAAGAAGGCATCAAGGCTCTTTTCCGAACGATCTTCGCCGCCGAACCAGATGGGCCGCCCACGAATCAGATCGCTGACGACGATGCGATATTCATGGCCGCGTCCTACGGAGATCTCGTCGACGCCGATCGCGGTCGTGCTCTTGATGCCGACACGCCGGAGTTGCTCACGCATGTACTGCTTGTCCAACTCCTTGACGGTGTGCCAGTCGAGCAGCAGTTCCTCGGCCAACTCGCTGACGGTGGTCGCTCGGCAGCGTCGCCCGACGTAGTAGGCGAATCGTTTGGTGTAGAGTGGATTGTCCGCCAACCAATCGAGGCTCTCGTTCTTCACGGCCTGACACCGCGAACAAGCGATGCGCCGTCCCTCGTAGTCCAGGTAGACGCGTCGGTCTCCACAGGAAAGATCACGCACTTGCCGAGGTCGCTTGTCGTAATGGCGAAATTGGACTTCGCCACAGACGCCGCAGACCGTTTTTTTTGACGCCGGCCCAGGCGAATGACCACGGCGCGATGGTCTCCGAATACTCCTCGGAGGGAAGAGTAAGGGGTAAAGCCAGGGAAGCGATAGATGTCCCGCAGACGCTTGATTTTTGCCATACAGATATCGTGACAGAATTCCGGAGCCATGCAATCGGCATTTTCACTGGCTTTTCCCGAGGAAGTTGTGCGTTGAGGGACGAAATCTGCCCACTAAAAAACGCGAAGAGCCTACGTCGTCCGACTGAATCAAAGCCTGTTCGTAGCGGCCAACGCCGCTCACCTCGCCGAGCAAGTCCAGATCGCCGTGGTCGGTGACGAGAGTGAAGTTGAGACCGGACTGAATCGTCGCCACATCGAAGCGGAACGGAAGTCCG
>JBBQPD010000448.1:0-5644 GCA_038331535.1 Gemmatales bacterium
GGGGACGTGAGTCCCCCGGGTAGGTCCAGCCTACCGGGGGACTCACGTCCCCCGCTCGCCAATGATCGCACCAGACGTAAGGACGGCACGGCTCATGGTGACCGAACTCCCAAAACAGTACGACCCGAAGGAAGCCCAGCAGCGCTGGCTCACGTTTTGGGACGAACACGGCTACTTCCACAGCCGGCCCGATCCGAGCCGCAAGCCGTTCACCATCGTCATCCCGCCGCCCAACGTGACCGGCGCCCTGCACCTCGGCCACGCCCTCAACAACACGCTGCAAGACGTGCTGATTCGCTGGCGGCGCATGCAGGGTTACAACGCCCTGTGGATGCCCGGCACCGACCACGCCGGCATCGCGACCCAGGCGATGGTGGAGCGGCGCATTCGCGAAGAAGAGAAGAAAACGCGCCACGACCTCGGCCGCGAGGAACTGGTTCGCCGTATCTGGACGTGGAAGGACCAGTACGAGAAGCGCATCCTCGGCCAGCTCCGCGAACTCGGCGCCAGCTGTGACTGGGAGCGCACGCGCTTCACCCTCGATCCAATCTGTGCGCGGGCGGTGCGGCAGACGTTCTTCAACATGTTCCGCGACGGTTACATCTTCCGCGGAAAACGGTTGGTGAACTGGGACACGTCGCTGCAAACCTCGGTGGCCGACGACGAGACTTACGTGGAGGAGACCAAGAGCGGCTTCTGGACGTTTAAGTATCCGGTGAAGGAGCTTCCCGGCGAATTTGTGCGTTTCTCGACAACGCGCCCCGAAACGATGCTCGGCGATACCGCCATGTGCGTGCATCCGTCGGATGAGCGTTACAAACCTCTGATCGGCAAGCATGTGACCATCCCGCTCGTGAACCGCGACATACCGGTGATCGCCGATGGTCTGCTCGCCGATCCGACGCTCGGAACCGGCTGCGTGAAGGTGACACCGGCTCACGATCCAAACGACTACGCCTGCTGGCAACGCAACCAGCACATCGGCATCATCAACATCCTCAACCCCGATGGCACGATCAACGAGAACGGCGGCAAATACAAGGGTCTCGACCGCTACAAGGCCCGCGAAGCCGTGATCGCCGACATGGAAGCGCTTGGCCTGTTCGAGGGTAAAGAGGAGCGCGTGATTCCGCTGAAGTACAGCGACCGTTCCAAATCGCCGATCGAGCCGTACCTGTCCGACCAGTGGTTCGTGCGCATGGGCGACCACACGACGAGCCGCGACCGTCAGGGAGCGGGAGACGCCGCCGCACCGCTCCCTGACGGTCGCGGCTCGTCAATTCCCGGCCTCGCGCGCCTGGCGATGGAAGCCGTGGAAGACGGTCGCGTGCAGTTCTTCCCGGAGCGCTACAAGCACTCCTACCTCGACTGGCTCGCCGAGAAACGCGACTGGTGCATCAGCCGGCAACTGTGGTGGGGGCACCGGATTCCGGTGTGGTCCAAGAAATGTCCAACGGCAGAGACAGCTAAGTACTGGGAGAAACAAATCCACTCTTACGGAGCGAAGCCGAAGGAGTGTGCGTCGGTGTGGCATCAGGAGACGCAACAGCTATACATTTGCTTGCTCGATGACTCGCCGCAAGTAGTCGAGGACCTCGACGCGCACGGCTTTGAACAAGATGCCGATGTCCTCGACACCTGGTTTAGCTCCGCGCTGTGGCCGCACTCGACGCTGGGTTGGCCGGAGCAGACGCCGGAACTCGCCTACTACTATCCGACCGACGTGTTGGTGACCAACCGCGACATCACCACGCTCTGGGTGGCGCGCATGGTGCTGGCCGGCCTCTACAACGTGGGCAACGTGCCGTTCCGCCACGTCTACATTCATCCGAAAATTCTCGATACATTCGGCGAAGGGATGAGCAAGAGCAAGGGCAACGGCATCGATCCGCTCGACATCATCGACCGCTATGGCACCGACGCCCTGCGCTTCGGCATGGTGCATCTGGCGACGGAGAACCAGGATAGCCGAATGCCGGTGGCGAACGTCTGTCCGCACTGCGACACGCTCGTGCCGATCAAGCAAGAGCACATGTATATGCGGACGCGCAAGGTGACGTGTCCGAACTGCAAGAAGCCGTTTCGTCCGGGTGGCCCATGGCCCTTGCCCGACCCTGACCTGCCGACGGCGAAGCAGGCGTCCGAGAAGTTCGACATGGGCCGCAACTTCGCCAACAAGCTGTGGAACGCGGCCCGATTCCTGCTGCTGAACCTCGAAGGCTACACGCCAGGCGCGCTACGGCTGGAGGAATTGCCGATTGAAGACCGCTGGATTCTGAGCCGGCTGGCGACGACGGCGGCAGCGGTGACGGAACAGCTGGAGGGCTATCACTTCAGCGAAGCGGCGCGGACGATTTACGACTTTACCTGGTCGGAATTCTGCGACTGGTATCTCGAAATGAGCAAGGGCCGACTGGCCCGCAGCGCCAGCGACGGATCGCGCGCGCTCTGCCAGCGCGTACTGATCGGCGTGCTGGACGCGATCCTGCGCCTGGTGCAGCCGATCATGCCGTTCGTGGCCGAGTCGATCTGGCAGGCGCTGGCCGAGTCGGCGTTCGAGCGCGGCCTGCCCGCTCCGGAACCGGCGGCCGAGAGCGTGGTCATCGCGCCCTGGCCGGAGTTTCCGCCAGCGTGGCGCGACGCCGCGATGGAAGCGCGGATGGCGCGCATGCAGGATCTTGTGCATTGTGTGCGCGAGGTGCGCAATCGCTACGGCGTCGATACCAGAACGCCGCTCGATGTGTTCGTGCGCTGCGTCGAAGCGACGGCCGGCGACTTCCTGGCGCTGGCGCCGTTTATCACCGCACTGGCCGGCGTCGGGCATCTGGAGTGCGCACCGAACACCGCGAAGCCGAAGCAGTCGGCGACCCACGTTCATGCCGATTTCGAGGCATATGTATCGCTCGTCGGCCTCATCGACGTGGCTGTGGAAACGAAGCGGTTGGAGAAGCAACTCGTCGAGAAGACGAAGCATCTGCAAGCGACGCGTGCGAAGCTCGGCAACGCGAGCTTCGTTGAGAAGGCGCCGCCGGAAGTGGTGCAGCAGCAACGCGATTTCGTGAAGGATGTTGAGAGTCAGATTCAGGCGATCGAGGAGAATTTGAAGGAGTTGCGGCAGGCGTGACCTCATTGAATCAGGTACGGAGGCCGCGATGGCGGCAAACGTTTACTATCGGGGCGGAGCGCGCGTCGCTCCGACGCCAGGCGACGTGCGGATCGATCGCAACACAGGATTGATTCGTACGACACATGGAATATCCGTCTATGACCGTCCCGATGGACTCGATCGTTTCGGCGGCGCGCACCGTATCGATTCGATTCCTGCTAATCTGAAAGTTGTTCAACGAGGAACGGATCCGCATCATCATGAAATCGTTCCCACCGCCGCGATGACAATGGACGAGTACGAAGACGCACTCCGCCAGATCCTATTGACCGCCGTGTGATCTCGCAATTAGGGATATGTGCCATGTCAACTCAAGTTAGTCCGTTCACCATCGTCTTTCCGGACTGGTATGACGAACGGGCCGAGTTTGAAGCTCCGGCGAAGGGCTGGCTTCCTGGCGTTGAAGTGCATCTGGAAGACGGCGCACGCTTCAAGTTGGAGTTCTATGACTCGGTGCGACTGCGACAGACACTTGAAGACGATGAGCAAGCGGGCCGGCCATACCTCGCGGAACCAGGACTGGTCGTCCTGTCAGAAGTGACAACGGAAGCTATCCGAAACGCCGTAGCAGGACTGTTCGAGGAGGGCTTCTTCGATCAGTTGAAGCCTCTTGTGGGGAATGGGAACGCGACTGGCTGACCTCGGGTGATCGAGATGAACCCGAAGAGTTGCGGCAGGCGTAACTTGTTTACGTTTCGCGCACTCCGCGCGAAACGTAAACAAGCAGGGTCACGCACTGCGCCGCAACCGCCGCATCTCCCCCTCGCGCACGGCCCGCACGCGCTCCGCCGCCGTCTGCTCGTACACCGCTCGGTACATGTCGGCATGCACGTCCGAGAATGCACAATCCCGACGGCGCATCACCTTACCGGCGGTGTCCAACAGGCTCCAGAAGTCGGCCCGGTCCGTCATGCCGCCGTTCCACCAGCTGGCGAACGAGGGCACATATTTCGGTAGCAGCGTACCCGGCAGCAGGTTACAGAACGCTCCCGCATTGCAGCCGGTGTTCAGCAAGGTGCTCAAGCCCGTCTTCGTATGGTCGCCGACGTAGCAGCCAATCTTCGTGAGTCCGGTGTGGACGATGCGGCCGTTGACCATCACCGACACCGGCCCGTAGTCGTTGCGCAGGTCGCTATTCTGCGTGCCGGCGCCGAGGTTCACCCATTCGCCGACGTAGGCGTGGCCGAGGAAGCCGTCGTGGTATTTGTTGCTGAAGCCCTGCACAATACTGGCCTCGACCTCGCCGCCGATGCGACACTCCGGGCCGAGCGTGGTGCCGGCGCGAATCCTCGCCCCTTGAACCTGGGTGCGCGGTCCAATGTAACAGGGGCCTTCCAGGCGGGTAAACGCAGTGACGACGGCGCCTTCGGCGATCACCACCGGTCCCTGTGTCGTATCGGCGACGACCATTGGGTCGAGCCGCGCGGTCGGGTGAATCTTTAAGCGGTCGCGCGGGCCGACGATCGCGGGCAGCGTTTCGGACCGGCTGTCCGCGCCCCAACCATCTCCCTCGTAGTCGGCGATAATTTGTTCGCCATTGTGATCGACGATTTCCCAGAGGAAACGAAAGTGTCGGCCTCCAGCCTCTCGACAAGGCAAGGCGGCTTTCCAGACTTCCAGACAGTCGTCGATGCTGTCGGGCGAACAGGTTGACGATTGCTCGGCATCCAGAACGGCGTAGGCGACCTCGTCGCCCACCATGCCGACACAGGGCGACGTTTGCGGAATGAAGACCCCGGCCGGAGGCAGCCAGCGGGCGTTGACGAGCACGGTCGGCCCGGCGGAGAGCCAGTCGGCGTCGTTCGCCGGGACATAGGGAGCTTGACTGTGCCACCACTTCGCCAGGTGCGGGCGAATGAGCACGCCGAGCGCGTTTGGAGAGAAATAGCGGCGCTGCTTGGCGGCGAGGGAACTCATGCCGCAGAGCAGATCGAATGCGGGCCGCGTGAGAGTCAACGGCTCCAGGTCGGCGACGAAGCGATCTTCAAAGATGCACACGCGCATGGTGACGTCCTTTCGGTCATCCGTGACACCGGTCCCGTGCAGCGAAGAGTGAGAGAGTATACCGCGAACGGAGAAAGCGACACAAGACATGAACCGTCAAGCGCGGGATTCAAAGATTCACCACAAAGGTACAAAGAACACAAAGAATACAAAAAATGGCAGAGGAACCAAGCAGCACGACTGCGTTCCCATTCCTCCTTTTCCTTTGTGTTCTTTGTGCCTTGGAGGTGGATCCTCTCCCGGCGATCAGACTTTTTGGCGTAACGTCGCCTGCCAGTCGTCCAGCAGACGGCCGACGTCGCGGAACGAATAATCTTGGTGGGCGAGGTCGGTCGCCAGGTCCACGGCACGCCCCAAATCGCCTGCCTCGGCGCAGGTGCGAGCGAGGTAGTACATCGTCTCCTTGCGCGTCTCGGCGTCGGCGGGGGCGAGCTGTTGCAGCGCCTCCTCGAAGTTGCGCTGCGCCTGGCGGAC
>JBBQPD010000449.1:0-5630 GCA_038331535.1 Gemmatales bacterium
CGCGGCGATGCCGGCATGCACCTCGGCTCGGAGATGACGGGCGGTCTCCTCGAACTGTTCGGCAATGCCGGCGACTGGGTCGGCGCCGAGATGCGCGGCGGGCGCATCCATGTCCACGGCGACGCGGGCCATCTCGTCGGGGCGGGCTATCGCGGCAGCCGCTACGGCATGCGCGGCGGCGCCCTGCTCGTCGAGGGCAAAGCCGGGAACGAGATCGGTTCCGGCATGCGCCGCGGCTTGATCGCCGTCGGCGGCGACACAGGTGACTTCCCCGGCGTCTCGATGATCGCTGGCACCGTTTTCGTCTTCGGACGGCCGGGCGTCCGGCCGGGCGCGGGCATGAAACGCGGCAGTCTTATTTTCGGCGGCGCTCGCCCCGCTCTGCTACCGACGTTTCGCTACGATTGCGAGTATGAACCCGTCTTCCTCAAGTTCTACCTGCGTCAACTGAGGCAGTGGGGGTTCCCCATCGCCGAGCGAATCCTGAGCGGCGCGTGGCGGCGCTACAGCGGCGACCTGGTCGCCCTCGGCAAGGGCGAGATCTTGCAGTGGAACGGGGATAATTAGTCAGGAGCCGCGCACGAAGTAAGCGGTTTTTATGCCCGTTTACCGCGCACGAAGTAAGCGGTTTTTATCCCCGCTTACCGCGCACGAAGTAAGCGGTTTTTATGCCCGTTTACCGCGCACGAAGTAAGCGGTTTTTATGCCCGCTTACTTCGTGCGCGGCTCTTATCAGGGCCTTTGAGGATCGCACATGGCACGGACTGATCCGCCGCGCATTGCCGTCCTCGGCGCCGGCCCTGTTGGGATCGAGGCCGCACTTTACGCGGCGGCGCTGGGCTTTCCGGTCCGGGTGTTCGACGCCGGCCGTGTCGGCGAGCATCTGCGGCAGTGGGGCCACGTCAAGTTGTTTAGCCCCTTCGGCATGAACAGCACGCCGCTCGGCCGGAATCGGATCAAGATCGACCTGCCCGGCCATGATCTGCCGTCCGATACCGCTCTTCTCACCGGCCGCGAACATCTCGCCGCCTACCTCGAACCGCTGGCCGGTACGCCACCGCTGCGCGACGCCCTGCGCCTTCAGACGCGCGTCGCCGCCGTCGGCCGCCAGGGGATTCTCAAGGAGGAAGATCCCGGCAACGCCACGCGCGGCAATCACCCATTTCGTCTCCTCCTGCGAAACGAAAAGGGCGAGGAACGCTTCGAGGAAGCCGACGTCGTGCTGGACTGCACCGGCACCTACGGCAAGCCGCGCTGGCTCGGCGACGGCGGCATCCCGGCCGCGGGCGAGATCGCGGCGGGGCCGAACATCGTCCACGGCCTCGAAGACGTACTCGGTGAGAAGCGCTCCCATTATGCGGACAGGACCACGCTCGTGATCGGCGCCGGCTACTCGGCGGCGACGACGGTGGGCAACCTGGCGGCACTGACCGAACGGCATCAGGGGACGTGGGTGATCTGGCTGGCGCGCTCGACTCGCACGCAGCCGATCCACCGCTTCGTTAACGACAGCCTGCGCGAGCGCGATCAGATAGCCGTGCGGGCCAACTCGCTGGCGACGCGCGGCGACGGCTGCGTCGAGTTTCATCCCGGCGCGCTCATCGAAGCCGTCGAATTCAAGGGGCCGGATAAGGGATTCACTGTGCGCGGCCGACGCGGCGGCAAGGCGACGACGTGGGAAGCCGAGCGAATCATCGCCAACGTCGGTTACTCGCCCGACGCCGACCTCTACCGGGAGTTGCAAGTCCACGAGTGTTACGCCTCGCTCGGCCCGATGGCGCTGGCGGCTGCCTTGTCGAAACATGCGGGCGGCGACTGCCTGACGGTGCCGGCGCAGGGCGCCGCGACGCTGCGCAATCCGGAGCCGAACTTCTTCATCCTCGGCGCGAAGAGCTACGGCCGCAATTCAAACTTCCTGCTGCGCAACGGCTTCGAGCAGGTGCGCGAAGTGTTCACTCTGATCGCAGGCAAACCGGACCTCGATCTGTACAAGAAGCGTTGAACATGGCGATCCCCTTACCGCTGGTCGATCGACCCGTCCCCGAGGTGCCGCTGGCGCATCTCGACGACCTGTGGTTCCAGGTCTCCGGCACCGTCTGCAATCTCACCTGCCGGCACTGCTTCATCAGTTGCAGCCCGCACAATCATAGCTTCGGCTTTCTCGACCTCGAAACGGTGCGGCGGCATCTCGACGACTCGATCGCGCTCGGCGTCAAAGAGTATTACTTCACTGGCGGCGAGCCGTTTCTGAATCGGTACATGACCGACATGCTGGAGCTGACGCTGCGCTACGGCCCGGCGTCGGTGCTGACGAACGGCACGGTCTTCAAGGAAGAATGGCTCGCGCGCCTGGCTAGCGCCGAGCAAGAGTCGCCGTACAGCCTGGAGTTCCGCCTCTCGCTCGACGGCTTTACCGCGGCCGACAACGATTCGGTGCGCGGTACCGGCACTTTCGAGCGCGCCCTTCGCGGCGTGCGACAACTGCTCGAGCACGGCTTCCTGCCGATCATCACGGTGGCCCGGACCAGCGACGATGCCGACGACGGCGCGCTGTTTCGCGGCTTCGTTGCGTTGCTCAAGGCAAATGGATACGACTGGCCGCGCGTCAAGCTGCTGCCGACGCTGCGGCTCGGCGCTGAAGTGCTGCGCCAGCGCGGTTACCGGGAGGATGAGTATGTGACGCCGGAAATGATGCAGGGATTCGACGAGGGCCAATTGATCTGCAATCACAGTCGGATCGTAACCGACCGCGGCGTGTGCGTTTGTCCGATCCTGATTGAGGCACCGGACGCGCGCCTTGGATCATCCCTCCCCGAATCGATGGGACCGTTCGCGCTGCGTTACCAGGCGTGTTTCACCTGCTACCAGTACGGGACGCTCTGCGCCAATCCGTCGGAGGGCGGGCGCGATGCGTGAGCGAATTGCCATCTTTGGCGGTGTCTACAACAATTACCTGGCGCTCGCCGCCGCCCTGGCTGATGTGAAGCGCCGCGGCGTCGAGGCCGTTTACTGTCTCGGCGACCTGGGCGCGTTCGGTCCGCACCCCGACCGCGTGTTTCCGCTGCTTCACGAGCACGGCGTGCAGTGCATCCAGGGCAATTACGATAACTCGGTCGGTAATGGACTCGCCGACTGCCAGTGCGGCTACATCGATCCGCGCGACAACAACTTCGCCCGCATCAGCTACGCCTACACTTTGCAGAACACCAGTTCCACCAACCGCGAGTGGTTGCGCTTGTTGCCGACCCAGCGCCGCGTTGACCTGGGCCGTTATCGGCTGCTCCTCTGTCACGGAAGTCCGCGGCGAATGAACGAGTTTTTGTGGGAATCGACGACCTCGACGCACTTTCTCGACCACCTCTGCCGTGAATACGATGCCGACGTGATCTTGACGACGCACACCGGCATCAAATGGCATCGGCGCCTGGCGAACGAACGGCACCTTGTCAACGTCGGTGTCCTCGGCCGGCCGGAGAACGACGGTCGCACCAATGTCTGGTACGCGCTCCTGGAAGCGAACCCCGATTTCCGAATCGAGTTTGTGCCGGTCGAGTACGATTGCGAACGCCTGGCGCGTGAAATTCGCGAGGAGAAACTGCCGGAGGAGTTCGTTGAGACAATACTCAGTGGCTGGTGGACGACCTGTCTGGAAGTGCTGCCGGCGAAGGAACGGAAGCGAGGACGCTATTAGAGTCCTACCGTTGAACTTCTCCACGCGATGCAGAGAAATTCAGCCGAGTTCTGGCTGACAGCTATTAGCTGATAGCTATCAGCTCTCAGCCAAACAGGTTTTGTGTGGTTGCTATTCCGTCGCGGCTTGGCCGAGTCAGAAGTCGTGCGAATGAGAGTTTGTTCCTGAAGTAAGTGCCGCGAGACGAGCGGCACTCCGGTCCGGCTCGGCTCGCTGGACCCACTTTCGGGAGGTGCTCGCGTTTTCGCCGGAACTTCGAGAAAGTTTCTCAGCGGATCAAATAGCCGAACCGCGCCCGGAAGGCCTCGGGCGTCATCTTCGCGGTATTGGCGAGCTTGGCCAGGCGGGGCGGTTCCTCGAAGTCGCGCTTCTCCAGACGGATCATGTAACTGCGGGCACAGCGGTAGCCTTCGCCGGTGACGTCCACCTTGCGCGTCTGCATGCGCTTCGTCTTCGGGTCGAGCATCTCATTGAATGGCAGCGGCCTCATCTTGCCGCCGACGACGCTGACGATGGCGCCGAAGCGAGCCGACTCCTCCGACTCCAGGAACTTCACGGCCCCGTAGCCGAGGTCGCGCGTGTACTCGGCGTCGAAGGGAATCGGGTCGGCGCAACGCAGTTCGTAGCCGAGATCCTTGTCCACGATCGTCATTTCGATGCCGAACGAATGCAGCTGGTCGGTGAGCCGATCCTTGATCATTCGGCCGAATTCGATCTGGCCGAGGCGCAGATGGCCGAAGTCGTCGCGCTCGACGCTGCCGTAACGATTCAGGTGGCCGCTGTCGATCATTTCCTGCAAGCCGGCCTCGCCGATGGCTTCGAGCAAGCCCTCGGCCAGGATGGCGATGCCGTAATTGTTGCCGGACATCTTGCGTTTGATGATCGAGCCGGTGAGAATGTCGCATACCTCGTCGAGCGTCAATTTTCGGTTCTGGAATTCTTCCGGGATGATGGTGATGGTCGCCGCCGCGGCCTTGCCGATGCCGAGAGCGAGATGGCCGGCGGCACGACCCATGCTGATGATCAGATACCAGCGCGACGTAGTGCGGGCGTCTTCCGCCAGGTTGCGGACGATCTGAAAGCCGACGTGCCGCGCCGTCTCAAAACCGAAGGTCGGCGTCGAGCCGGGCAGGGGCAGGTCGTTGTCGATGGTCTTCGGAACGTGCGCCACGCGAATGCTGCCGCCGGCCTTGGCGTAGACCTGGCTGCCGGAATAGGCCGTGTCGTCGCCGCCGATGGTCACCAGGCGCGTGACGTTCAGCGTGCGGAACACGTCGAGCACATTCTGCATGTCCTGCTCGGATTTGGTCGGGTTCGCGCGCGCGGTGCGCAGGACGGAACCGCCGCGCAAATTGATACTCTTTACCTCCTCGATGGTGAGGGGCCGCCACGATTTGGTGATGTCTCCCTGAATCAGGTGCTTGAAGCCGTCCATGATACCGATGACCTCGAACCCTTCGGATTCGATGGCCTCGATCGTGACAGCGGAAATAACTCCGTTGATCCCCGGGGCGGGACCGCCGCCGACCAGGAGAGCCAAGCGGCCGGGGGATGGTGCCGTTGACATGTGCCTACCTTTCACGCAAGTTCGGGCGCTGGGCGTTCTGCGTCAGTTTATCAGGATGACTCAATTCGACAAATGCCGGACGTGCTTCGGGGTGCATTCTCGTAGTCCCATTGAGGCCCGTTCAGAGATCGTCCAGCTTTCAGGTGATGATCGGCAAAGGTGTTCGGGCGGGAAGCCGGGAGCCCCGATCGAGACGGGCGGGATGGTTGTCGTCCCAGGGGGGCCGCACCAAGAGCACCGTCAGGGAGACGGCAGCGGTGACGGCGCGTACAGTAGCCATCGGGGGACTCCTGCGAAGGACGGAGAGTAGTATCCACCGTCAGTGCAGCTGCGCCCCCCACTTTTGTCTACCTCAATGGACGTAACTCCTTG
>JBBQPD010000450.1:0-5586 GCA_038331535.1 Gemmatales bacterium
CCCCGGCCGCAGCGGTCGAGGTAACGGCCGTCAATCGCCCGCACGAGATCCGTCGCATCCTGACCGTGGTGGTCCCAAGCCTGGGCGACGGGCTTGGCCGGCGTGGTCACGTGCAGCCGTTCCGCCAGTCCGGGCGAGGTGGGCGTGAGGAAGAAGCGCTCGTCCAAATGAATTTCGGTGTTGGACGGATGATCGACGGTGAGGAGGGCGAGCCTGTCAAAGTAGTCGGTCTCCCACAGGTTGGCGTTGACGCGCACGTCGTAGTGGCCGTCCCGCGCGACGAGCTGGTTGCCGGCTATCTTCACCCAATCCGTGGTCTGGGAGAAGGTGTTTTGGTTCTGGCCGTTGACGTACATCCCCAGCGGCGTGCTCCACATGAAATCGGTGACGAAGCGTATGCCGTGGCCGTCGTCGGTGAACAGGAAGGGGCAAGAACCAACAAGCCGCTGCGCTGCGAGGAGTATCGGCTGGTCGTCCAGCTCAAGCTCCCACTGGGCGGCGCCATTGGGCCAGACGATACGGGCGACGTCGATTTCCTTTTGTTCGCCGAGGCCAAAGTGGACGGAAGGACTGGAGATCGTTTGCTTGTGTACGAGCATTCCGGCCCGCACTTCGATTTCGCCGCCGACGGCGAACGAGTTGATGCGGGCATCGCCCGCCTTGGGATTGGCGAGGGGCCGCAGCGTGATCGAATGGTAATCCTTCTTGCCCCTGTTCACGGCGCGCGTCGGCTGCCCTTCCGCAGACAAGCCGAGGAGGTCGAGTCGGCCGTCCTTATCCAAATCGAGCGCCGCGAACCCCTGCAAGGCAATCGCGTCGGGCAGCAGCTCAAAGCGCCCTTCGCCGACCGCAAGAAAGACGTGGGCTTCACGAGGGCCGGCGATGACGAGGTCGGGCGCCCCATTGTTGTCCAAATCCTCGGCGAACAACGCCGCCCCAGGAGCCAGATCCTTCGCACCGGGCCAGCGCCCCAGCTCGGCGGTCTGCCAGGACGTTCTCTTGTCCTGATCCGAAAGACGCAGCAGCACGCCATCGGACCGGAGGGCGACGAGGTCGAGGATACCATCGTCGTTGACGTCCGCCGCGGTCAGGGCCACGAAAGTGCCCAGGTTGTCCGGCAGCGGCCAGGGTCGAAACTGCCCGGCGCGGTCGTTGCCGAAGACGTGCAGCTTGCCGGCGGCGTCGAGGAAGGCCGCATCGGGCGCGCCGTCGTTGTCCAGGTCGGCCCAGACGAAGGCGCGCGCCCCTTTCACGGATGTGAAGACGTCCGAGGCTTTGAAGGTGCCGTCGCCGTTGTTGCGGAGCAGGAGCGGCGGGCCGGCGCGGCGGGCGACGATGACGTCGAGGTCGCCGTCCATCTCGATATCCGCGGCCCAGGCGCCGTAGTAGTCGCCTGTCAGCACTTCGGCGGAGAGGCCGGTCGCGGCGCTGACGTCGGCAAAGGAGCCGTCGGCCTGCTGCTTCCAGAAGCGCAGCCCGCCGGCGCCGGCGAGAATCAGGTCGGTGCGGAAATCGTTGTCCCAATCCACGGCGAGCAAACCCGCCGCGGAAGGGGCGACATTATCCTTGCCGCCGGGGAACGGCAAGGCGGGACCATCCCCATCCGCCCGGCGGACTTCGCGCGCATTGGCCACGAAGACGGCCAGCACATACCCACCCGGCGGAGGAGGACGAACGCCTCCCGTCGTGGCCGCCTCGACGATCGTTTTCCGCTGCTCCTCGTCGAGAAGCCATACGGGCCGGATCACATCCCAGCGCGACCGGTCCAGTCCCGGCACCGGTTTGGCGGCAGCCCACGGCCCGACGGCGAAAGTCAGCTCGCGGTCGGCAGGCGCGGGAGTGGGACTCGCCGGATGCAGGGCCAGAAACGTCAGGAGCGGTTTCCCGATCGAACCGGGCTGCGGGCTGATGGCGATGGAATCCCGGACGTAGCTGCGCTCGCCCATCAGCACGTTGTCGAGCAACGTCAGCTGGAACACGATATCGGTGGGATTCTCCTTGATGGTCTTCTGCAGCTCGGCGAGTTGTTTGCGTGCGTCCGCCGACCAGCCCGCGGCGAGGCGATCCAGGCGGGCGAGCGTCTTGTCGAAAGCCGCCATGTCCTGGCGCTGAAAGGCGGCAAGCGCCTGGCGTTTGAGCACGGGCAGGTTATTCGGCTGGAACTCGAGAATCTGTTCGAGGAGGCGCTGGTATTCGGCCTCGCTGTCCGGCCCACCTGCTCGGCTGACGGCCTCCGCCAACGTAAAGAGCGTCGCCAGGTCGCGCGGGTCGTGTTTCAAGGCGCTGCGGAAATGCCCGACCGCCTCGGTCACTCGGCCCTGTTTCTCCGCCAGCAGACCGAGGAGCGCCTCGACTTCCCCGCTCGCCGGCGCCAACTCCTTGGCCCGCTTCAGGTCGCGCGCGGCCTGATCCAGATCGTTGAGACGCAGGTGCATGATCCCCCGATTGGCCCAGCCGGCGGGTTCCTCCGGGATCAGCTTGATCGCCTGGTCCAGCTTGGCGCTCGCCAGGTCCACGCGGCCGATCTCGAGCGCGGCCACTCCCACCTGGAACGACCGCAGATAATCCTGGTAGAGCGCCGAATCGGGTTGCGGCAACGGCCGCGTCGGCACCCGATGAAACCAGAACCAGTAGCCGGCGGCGCCGCCGCCGATCAGGGCAACGATCAGCACCAGCAGCCAGGTCCGACGATTGCGGGGACGAGAATTCATGCGGCACGTGGGGGAATGGAAGGCTGAGAGGCACGTGAGAAACGAACGGCGAGGGGTGCCGACGCATTACTCTTATATCCCTGGACGCCGGGTCGGTCAACAATCCCCAGGGAGCGTGTCTATACCCGTTCTTATTTTGAGGCCCGTCCTTCCGGGCGGGTGCGGGCTTGGATACGCCGCATCTGCCTCTTAACGCGGCAGAGTCGCAAGCACACAAAACCCGTTTGGCTGAGAGCTGACAGCTATTAGCTGTCAGCTCTCAGCAAGAACTCGGCTGAACTTCGCAACCTGGGGAGAAGTTCAGAAGTAAGAAACTAATTGGGCAGCAGCAGTCGGAAGGGATGCGTTTCATTTCACACAGGCTTTTCCTTTTCCGCAGGCAGCCACATCTCGCGCCGTCAGGGGAAATACGCCAGTTCCTGCCAAAAGTCCGATGAAACGATGAAACGAATCGGCCTGCCCGAAATGAGGCATCGATGCCGACGCCCGGTTGGCGGGGACACCTTATCGTTATCGCGAATGACCTGAGGAAATAAGTTGCAATCCTCACTTCCGGCTGGTAGTAATGAGGAGGAATGTTCCCGTTCGGACCCTGCTCTATGAATCGCCGGGTTTGGTTATTCGCTGTGAACCTCCGGCTGGCAATGCTTCTCGGCATTCTCAGTTACGGATTGTTCGCGCCCACACCCGCTCAAGCCAGCTGCGGCGACTACCTGATGCTGAAATCGTCGCCGCAGCACGACGCGACCATGAGCGGCTCATTTCAACAGGTGTCGTCCGCTCAGTCCGATGCGCTGCCGAGTCGAGCGCCGACCCCCTGTCGCGGTCCGCACTGTTCGGCCTCGAAGCCTCCGACAGACTCGGCGCCGCCAGCCGTTTCCGTTCCGCTCGCCGATGACGCGGCCATTCCCGCGAGGTTCTTTCCGTTCGCGGTCGAAGCCTGTCCGCGCACCGTGCCCGAACGGCGCGATGGGCCTGTCGCCTCCTTCTCGTCGGACGTTTTCCGCCCTCCCCGCACTTCTGCTCTCTCCTGATACCAGCGAAGATCCACAGCACGAGCGAGCGCGGCAGCGCTCGCTGCGGTGCGTTCATTACAAAGAACGGTCTCTGCATGCGCGGGCCGTGGTCCATCGTCCGCGCGGACGAAGTGGTCGTAAGAGTCTGTCCTGGAAGGTGTTGTTTTCTACGAGCCGCGACCGTCAGGGAGCGGTTGTTGCACCGTCTCGCCGACGCTCCCTAACGGTCGCGGCTCGTAACATCCAATTCTGGAACAGACTCTGAGCCAGAAGAACCCCCTGGCGAACCAGCAGAAAATCCTCGCGAAGTGAGGATCATCCCAAAGCTCACTCAGGAACTACTGAAATGACTACGACGAAGGTGCGTACCCGATGGATGGGATTGATGGCCGTCGCGGCGATGCTCGCGGCAGGCTGCGGCGGTTCGAAGACCGTCAAACTAAAAGTCGCCTACCTGGGTCTGACCTGCGAGGCTCCCATCTTCGTCGCCCAGGCGAAGGGTTTCTACGAAGAGGAAGGGCTGGACGTCGAACTCGTCAAAACCGATTGGGACGGTCTGCGCGAGGGCCTCGGCACCGGCAACTTCGACGCCAACCACACGCTCATCATGTACCTCCTCAAGCCGATCGAGCAGGGCGTGGACGTGAAAATCACCGGCGGCGTCCACACCGGCTGTCTGCGCCTCCAGGTGGGTGCCAAGTCCGATCTCAAGGCGGTCGCCGACCTCAAGGGCAAGAAGATCGGCGTCCCCACGCACATCGGCAGCCCGCCCTACCTGTTCTCCTGCCGCGTCCTGGCGAACGCCGGCATTGACCCGCGCCCGGATGGGAAAGACATCCAGTGGGTGCCATACCCGCCAGGCGAGCTGGGCCTCGCGGTACAACAAGGGAAGGTGGACGCCGTCTGCACCGCCGACCCGATCGGCACGATCCTCGTGGGCAAAGGGATCGTGAAGACGATCGCCGACCAGGCGATCAATGCGCCCTATTGCGATGAATACTGCTGCGCCGTGGTGGTCAGCGGCAAGTTGGCGAAAGAGAACCCGGCCGCGGCCGCCAAGGTCACGCGCGCGATCCTGAAAGCGGCCCGCTGGGTTGAGGAGAACCCAACGGCGGCGGCCAACCTTGCCGTCGAGAAGAAGTACATCGCGGCCTCGGCGGAGGTCAATGCCCAGGCCATTTCGAATCTCAAGTACATGCCGGGCGTGTCCCGCTGCAAGGAAAGCATCAACAACGCGGCGAAGGAGATGAAGAAGGCCGGTCTGCTGAAGGAGTCCACCGACCCCGAAGCGCTGGCGAAACGGGCCTGGCTGGACCTCGATGGTGTTACCGACGAGTGGGTGAAGGGGCTGAAGGTCGAGAAGGTCGCGAACGGCGGCCGGCCGCTGCGGCTCGCACCGACCCAGTTCGTCGCCCTGTTCGAGTTGAACAAGGATTGCGACTGTTGCTGCCGTTGCTGCGCGGAGTAGGACGCCTTCCTTCTGTAGGGCAAGCTTCAGCTTGCCACAATGCGGGCAAGCTGAAGCTTGCCCTACAGAGGAGTTGATTCGTCATCATCGGGAGATCCGTCCTTGTCCTCGAACGCTGTTGAGACCGAGGAGATCGCGGCCGGGCCAGAGGAGCCTCAGCCCGCCCCGGCTTTGCGTTTCGCGCGGAGCTTCCGGCCGGCGGCAGCGCTGGCGGCCACGGTCGTCGCGGCCCTCGTCGCCCTGGCGGTGCATCATTTCGTCCGCGACAAGCAGTTGCTCCCCATGTCCTGGATGGATGCCCTGCCGGCCTGGCGGCACCCGTATCCGCTTCTTCTTTGGGCGCTGCTGACAGGATCGCTCCTGTGTGCGGCTGGTCAGTGGGCGTGGCCGG
>JBBQPD010000451.1:0-5579 GCA_038331535.1 Gemmatales bacterium
GAGTTTCAAGGGTATCGTGTCAAGGCGCCACGAAGCCTGCAGGGCCAACGAATACGGCGATTGTTGTGGCGCGGCCGGTGTTCGGGGAGGTTTCCGCCGGCCTGACACCGGGCACCGAACAAGAAGACAAAGTTTCGCCGCGCGCACGGGGCGATCCAGTGTGCGCGGCGAAACAAGGAACTTAGCGCAGTCCCGGACCTGTACCAGAGGCACGCATCCGGTTCGCTACTTCTGAGGAACTCGACTCCCCTGACTTCTGGCTCGTGTCTGGATGCTCAGAATCCTCACTCAGGATGGGGCCTGCGATCGGCTGGACACCCATTCGAGTCGTCAAGCTCTCGACTTCCTCGGCTATCTTGGCGCCGATGGTTCCCGGGATTGACCGTTTCGCGAGATCGCGGAGAAGGCCCATCAGGGAACCGACGGCCAGTCCTTTCAAGTGCTGCAGCGTTTCGCCGAAAACACCCTCTTTCGAGGTGCTAACGCTCAAGGAAGAAAGACTGCTTCTAGCGGCTTCCTTTGAGAAGGACTTGCTGTTGCCCTCGCGTCTCTGGCGCTGTCGGGATTCGTCCGATGCCGGGCTGCGACTCGGCTTGCGGCGCGTGCGTCCCCCCAGGAAAGAACCGAGGACACAACCCGTCGTCGCGGCGATGCTGAACACCATCCAGGGATGGCGTTGAGTCTGTCGGCGCAGACTCAAAGCCTTCGTCACGGCGGTGGCCGTCTCTTCGACTTTTTCCGCCACGCCATGGACCGTCTCCTTGACGTTATCGACGATATTTGAAGCCGCTTCCGTGACGCGCTCGACGGCGCTCGCCGCCGCCTCCGTGACGCGCTCGACCGCATCGGTCATGGGCTGCACGGTTCCCGTTACTTTATCTTCCAGGGCTTCGAGTTTAGCGCTCATGGAGGATCTGGTGTCCTCCATATCTTTCAGGATGGCCTTGCTTTGGTCTTCCATTCGATGTTCTCCTTGAGGCCTTGGGACGTGTCGTGAAGCGGGTCGCTGACTGAGTCGAGCTTTTTCTTACCCGCCATGACCGTAAACCCGCCCCCGATCACAAACGCGCCGCCGACAAGCCCAAAGCTCGCCCACAGCGGTAAGTAGGAGGGATCGCCTGCGGCAGCTCCGGCAGGGGTGGCGAGCCAGTGCAACAGGTGGGCCAGCATCATGCAGAGGGCGAAGACACCCAGTACGGTGATCGCCATGCCTGCCGCCAGCAGCGAGGCGGCTTCCTTGCCTTTTCGGATATCCGTAACAATCTCGTGGCGTGTCAGCGCCATCTGCTGTTTGACGAGATCCTGAAAGTCGCTGACGATGCCGCCCAGCAGGGAGGTGACGCTCGGTTCCGTCTGATTCGAGACCTCGGTGGCCATGTCAGCTCCCCCCCAACGTGCGGCCGATCAGGAAGCCGATGCCGATGCCCACCAGGACAGCGGGCAGCGGATTACGGCGGATCAGCTCCGTGACGTCGTCGGCCATGCCGCTGAGACCCTCTTGCTCGATGTAGCGACCGCCCTGCTGAATCGTGTCGGCGACAGCGCGGGTGGCGTCGCCCAGCATCCCGTCATGCGGCCCCTTCTCCTTGAGGGTCTCGCCCAGATGCTTCACGCCGGTGCCGGCCGCCGAGGTCCACTTGTCGGCACTCTTGCCGGCGGAAGAGGCGGCGCTGCTCGCCATGTCGCTGACTTTGGAGGCGGCATCCTTGGCCATGTCGCCGACCTTGGAGGCAGCGTCTTTCGCCTTGTCGCCGACGTGGCTGGCGGCTTCCTTGGTCTTGTCCAGGGCCGACTGTCCTTGATCCTTGACTCCGCTCGTCGGATTCGCCATGGTTCGTCCCTCCGGATGTTAAGTGGTGGAACTTTTCCCGTGACCCGTTCAGGTACGGGGTTGATGTCCCGATTTCCTTCAACGCGGGATATGGAAGCAAGAAGGATGCCAATCAGCCCTATGACGTAATTGCAGCGTGAATCCGTGCAAATGGTGGCCGTAATGTAGCGCTGCAAACACGCACAAGAAGATTCCCAATGAGCAACCTGTTGCCCACTACCAGGAACCGAACGACTTCCCAGGAAACAACGGATTCCACGAGCCGCGACCGTCAGGGAGCGTTTTTTGCGAGCGCTCCCTGACGGTCGCGGCTCGTTAAACACAAGAATCACGTTTCCTTGAAGGACGACTTGTCGATTTGGTACTCGGCGAGCTTGGCCGTGATGCTCCGCCGCGACAGCCCGCACATCGTGGCACACCGGCCGACGTTGCCGTGACTCTTCTGCAGCGCCTTGCGGATGTACTGACGCTCGACGTCGGCGGTGATGTCGCGGAGTAGGTCCGGCAGGGGTCGGTTCAAGTCGACGTGGAACGGCACCGCTGCCGGCCTCGGCGACAGCAGGTCCGACGGGAGGTGTTCCGGCTCGATGCTGTCCCCGCGGGCTGTCACGCTGGCGCGCTCGATCAGGTTTTCCAGCTCGCGGATATTTCCCGGCCAGCGATAGGTGAGCAACAATTCCATCGCCGCCGGGGCGATCTTCTTCGGAAATTCGCCGGGGCGCGTGTACTTGCCGGCGAAGTGGGTTGCCAGCAACGGGATGTCTTCCGGCCGTTCTCGCAAGGGCGGCAGCGTGATTTTCACCACATTCAAGCGATAGAAGAGGTCTTCGCGGAACTCCCCTTTTTTGATGAGTTTCACCAGGTTCTGGTTGGTCGCCGCGATCACGCGCACGTCCACCTCGATGCGCTCGGCGCCGCCGACACGCTCGAAGGCACGCTCCTGGAGTACGCGCAGCAACTTCACCTGCATCGACAGGGGCATGTCGCCGATTTCGTCGAGAAACAACGTGCCGCCGTGGGCCTGCTCGAAACGCCCCTGCCGGCGCCCGACCGCGCTGGTGAATGCACCCTTCTCATGGCCGAACAGTTCGCTCTCCAGCAGGTTTTCCGGCATGGCGGCACAATTGACCGCCACGAGATGACCTGTGCGCAACGCGGCGGAGGCCTGGTGGATCGCGCGGGCAATGCCTTCCTTGCCGGTGCCCGTCTCGCCTTCGATGAGGACCGTCGTCGTCGTTCCCGCCACCTTGCCGATCAGGTCGAAAACCGCCAGCATGCGCGGGTTCTTGCTGATGATGCCCTGGAACGAGTGTTGCTTTCGCACCGCATCGCGCAGCGACGTCACCTCATCGTGCAAGGTGCGCTCGCGCAGGGCGCGCTCCACGACCAGCCGCAGATGGTCGCCATCGACGGGCTTGGTCAGAAAATCGGCGGCGCCAAGACGCATGGCCTGGACGGCGTCCGCGACGCTGCCGAAGCCGGTCATCACGATGGTCGTGACGGGAATTTCGCGTTTCTGCACTTCCTGGATAAGGCTCATGCCGTCGCGGCCGGGCATTTTCAGGTCGGTCAGAAAGACGCTGTAATTGTGTTCGCCGAGCGCCGTCAGTGCTTTCAAACCGTCGCTTACGGTATCCACCCGAACGTTGCCGCTGGCTTCCAGCAGATGTCGCATCTGATCTCGCGTCTTTTCATTATCGTCGGCGACTAGAATACGCCGTTCCATGAGATAACTCCCTGGACGTCGGGTTACCTACTGAGCAATGCCGAGTGAAAGCTGATGCCCGCGCTGTGTCAATTTACTTTAGCTAAGCAGCGCGCTGCTTACAAGCGGCGATGCGTCTTCCCACGTCGGCTCTGGCTGTTCTTAGGTCGATGCTTTCAGAAAGCACGACACAGCGGCAACCTCATCCATTTCGTCGTGCCCGTGGCACCATTGTTGCGGCAGATTGTTGTTTCCGCGCTCTTTGATCCCTCCTCCCACTGAAGACGGGGGGGACATGATGCGCGGGGGGAGGCAACCATGTCACATTCTAAAGCCCCAACGGTCGTGGTCGGCATCTACAACCATCAAGATCAGGCGGTTAAGGGCATTCAGGCCCTCAGAAACGCCGGCTTTCCCGACGAGCAGATCGGCGTGGCTTCCCGCGAGTGGACAAAGCACCTGGAAGGGGTGAAGGTACACGAACAGCACTCCGCCGAACACGGTGCCGTCACCGGAGCACTTGTCGGCGGCGGTCTTGGAGCCGCACTCGGACTGGTCGGCGCCATCCTGGTGCCTGGGGCCATTCCTTTCCTGGCCGGGCACGCGCTCCTCGCGGCCCTCGGCGGCGGCCTGGCCGGCGCCAGCGGTGGTGTATTCGTCGGCCCGTTTCTCGCTCTGGGCATCGACAAAGCGGAGTCTGAGGATTACGCGCGGCAGCTGGAGCAAGACAAAGTCGCGGTGTTAGTCAACGCACCAGGCCGCGAGGATGAAGCCCGCGCGCTCATGGTCCAACAAGGAGCCTACGACGAGTCCATGTCCGCAAGTCCATGAAGACGCGCTCGATCGCCGCTTGCGGCTTCGCAAAGCACGACCGCTAAGCCGCAATCAACTCATGTTAGTCGCCGGAGTCTCCGTCGGCGTGCCGGAAACTCCGACGACGCCGCCTCTCCTGGCGTTGTGAGCGGTGCTTGCGATCATTTCCCTAACCTATTTGCCCGATGGACGATAGAACTCTTCCCTTAAAGGCGCTGCGCCGCGCACGCCATTTGCAAGAGCGCTCCCCCAACGAGAGATTACACATGCGTAGTAACGGAGAATGGGACGATGCCCTCGGCCCGAGAAACGGTACTCCTTGTCGATGACAACGACGTCGTCCGCGGCTTCATTCGCCACGTACTGGTGTCGAGCGGCTACAGCGTTCAAGAAGCGCGCGACGGCTGCGAAGCCCTGCAAATCGACGAAAGCTACCAGGAACCGATCCATCTGCTGTTGACCGACCTGGTGATGCCGAACCTCGGCGGCTGGGAGCTCGCCGAACGGCTGCTGCCGCATCGACCCAAAATGAAGGTGCTGTACATTTCGGGCTTCACAGATGACGCCGTGACCCGACGCGGCATGCAAACGGGCGAGGTCGCTTTTCTGCAGAAACCGTTCTCGCCTACCGCCCTGGCTGACAAGGTGCGCGCTGTCCTGGATAACTGACATTTCCCTGAAGTGAAGATCAGCCGTTTCCTCCACGTTTCGCGATACGGGAAAGCCCTCCCCCCAGTCACAACCTGGCCGTGCCGCAGTAATAGAGGGGTAGCGAATGGCCAGCGCTCGGCGGCAATTCGCCTTGACCGCGCCGGTCACTCGGGCTAAAGCCACGCTCCCAAGCGCTGGTTCTACCTGCGCCGGGTAAATCGCGAAGAGGAGGGATCGACCCGTGTGGGAAATCTGTTGCTGGTGGCTCGCGGCAGTATGCCGCAAGGTGTGGGGAAGTGTTCTGTGGATCTTCCTCGGAAGGTCCGCCCGCTCGCGCCGGCGCTAGGTAGCGCCGAGTGCAAGCGGTGTTACGCAATACCGGATTCTGAGCAGACGCAGCGCAGACCGAGAGTCACGTCATTGACCACGTTCGGCTTCCCATGCATTTCGTAACCAAGCCGGTCATTCCAGAATAACAAACTGCATCGGCTTCAGCGGCAGCTTGACGAAGCGCGTCGGGTTATTCGGGTCCGGATGCTTCTGGATCGCGACGCTGCCCGTGTCACCGTACAGGTATTT
>JBBQPD010000452.1:0-5572 GCA_038331535.1 Gemmatales bacterium
GGGGTGGTTTTAAATTTTGGTTTTTTTATTATTTTTTTTTTTTTACCCCCTTGGGGGGGGGGGGGGGGGGTTTTCGCCCGCGTTGTTTGCGGGGGGGTCCCCCCCCCCCCCCGCTCGCCGGCGCAACAAAGGAGACGCATCCATGAAATCCTATCTCGTCTTATTCGCCCCATTCGTCCTCGCCGCCGTTCCGGCCCGCGCGGACGAAAAGAAGGACAACGTCCCGCCGCCCGGCTTCACCGCGCTGTTCAACGGCAAGGACTTGACCGGCTGGCAGGGCACCATCCAGATCAACAAGCGCGCGGCGCTGAGCGGCGACAAGCTCGAAGCGGCCCAGAAGGAGACCGATGACAAGACACTGTCACACTGGAAGGTCATCCACGGCATCCTCGTCAACGACGGCAAGGGCGGCAACCTGGCGACGAAGAAGGACTATGCCAACTTCGAGCTGTATGTCGATTGGCTGATCGAGCCGAAGGGCGACAGCGGTATCTATCTGCGCGGCGAACCGCAGGTGCAGATCTGGGATTCCGAATCGCTCGACCCGGCCAAGTACAAGCTGGAACTGTCCAAAGGCTCTGGGGCGCTGTGGAACAACGCCAGCCCAAAGGACAAGGTGCCGCTCAAGAACGCCGACAAGAAGCCCGGCGAGTGGAACACGTTTCATATCGTGATGAAGGGCGACAAGGTCACCGTCAAGCTCAATGGCGAACTGGTCGTGGACAATGTCGCCCTGGAGAACATCTGGGAGAAGGGCAAACCGCTGCCGGCAAAGGGACCGATCGAGTTGCAGCAGCACCCGAAACAGGATGGCACTTACGGCGAGATCAAGTTCAAGAACATCTACATCAAGGAACTGCCGGAGTGATGTGAGTTTAAGCGCGCTTGCCGCTTGCGGCTTAACGGAGACGCCCGCTAAGCCGCAAGCGGCAAGCAGAGGCGTTACGGGTTGTTAAAGTCCACGCCGATGCGGGAACCCGCCTGGACCTTCACCTGCTTCGTCCGATCGACAGGCTTGCCGTTGGCGTCGATCCAGCGCGCGCGAATGTCATAAGTAAACGTCCGACCCGACTCGAGCAGCGGCGAGGTGAAATGCCGTTCGGCCCCGGTCTGGCTGGTCTTGGCGCCTTCAAACCAGATCTCCGCGCTGTCGGGCACCCGCACCTCGAGCATGGCAGTGGAGAGGTCGCTGTCAGGAGCGACCGCCGCTGTCGTCTGTGGTGCATAGTAAGAGGGCGTAATGACCGACGGCTGAACGTAATTGTACGACGGCTCGTAGTAGTACGAACTCCCGTAGTAAGGCGAGCCGTAGGCGTATCCGGGAGAGCCGAGATACAGACTGAAGCCGGAGCCATAGCCGTAGCCGCGACCGTAGTCATAACCGCCATGGCCGTAGCCATAGCCGCCATGTCCGTAACCGCCGTGGCCGTAGTTATAGCCGCCGTGGTTGTAGCCGCCGTTACCGTAACCGCCGTTACCGTAACCGCCGTGGCTGTAGCCCGCGCCGCCGCCGTGGCTGTAGCCCGCGCCGCCGCCGCCACTGTGACCGCCGCCGCCGCTATGGCCACCGCCGTGTTGGGCGGAACTCAGACCGGGAAGCCCCAGCAGTGCCGACTCTGCGACCACTGCCGAGAACCAGAGCCTACTCATGATGACCCTCTTGATTAGAGACAGGACGGCCGAAAGCACCGTCCGGTGAATAGAAACAGAGCCTTGAGGCGGCTACCATCGTATCGCCTCTGGGACAGTCAAAGAGCGCTGACCGGATCGACGTGAGACCCGGCAGGCTCGTGGCCGGCCTTTCGCAAGCCGCCGCTTCTACCATTAGAACGAGCTTCGGTTGCCGACTTGCGCACCCCTTTCAAGCAGCCGACAGACCTGATGTTTGCGATTTTCCCCCCCCGAATTGTCTCACGCTGTCATGAGAAGTAAGGGCAAACGAGATGCCGGAACAGGACGGCGGACGATTGCGAACGTAAGTGATTGTCAGACAAGGAAATGCGGATGGCGACGTGCCAGAGGCTTTAGCCGACAACGCGTAGATTCGACACTTCCGGGAGATTATTGCCCATCTCGGCCATTTATTGTCCACAATCGCCAGAGGCAGGCGGATCGACGCCTGTCCCAGCCGGCACCTACGCACCTTTCGGGGACGGGCGGCTAAACATGGTTTCCCCTCGCGATCCCATCGGGTAAACTGGCGCGGTCCCGGCCTCTTGCGCTCCGGCACCGCCGGACCAAGCCTGTTCCTCGGAGTTCGCATGAGCGTTCGCAATCGACTTCCTCTCCTCATCCTCTCCCTTATCACCTGTTCCGCCCGCGCCGACGAGGACGAGCCGAAGGGCGGTCCCGTCGAGTTCAAGCGGCACAAGTTCCGTCTCGTCGGCCCGGCGGCCGGCGGGCGCGTCTGCCGCGCTTGCGGCATCCCCGGCGATCCGCTCACCTATTACGCCGCCACCGCGGCCGGCGGCGTCTGGAAATCGAGCGACGGCGGTTTCCACTGGAAGCCGATCTTCGACGATCAGCCCATCGCCACCATCGGCAGCATCGCCGTCGCCCCGTCCGATCCGAACGTGATCTACGTCGGTTCCGGCGAGGCCAACATCCGCGGCAATGTGCAGGAAGGCAACGGCATCTACAAATCGACCGACGCCGGCAAGAACTGGAAGCACGTCTGGCAACAGGTCGGCCAGATCGGCACCATGATCGTTCACCCGACCAACCCCGACATCGCCTATGCCGCAGTTCTCGGCCACGCCTTTGGGCCGAACGAGGAGCGCGGCGTCTACCGCACCATCGACGGCGGCAAGATGTGGCAGCGCGTGCTGTTCGCGAGCCGCGACGCGGGCGCTTCCGACGTTTGCTTCGATCCGAACAACCCGCGCATCCTCTTCGCCGGCACCTGGCAAACGCGGCGCTTGCCGTGGGATTTGACGAGCGGCGGACCCGGCAGCGGCCTCCACGTTTCGCGCGACGGCGGCGACACGTGGACCCAGCTGATCGCGCCGCCCGCCGCCGAGAGCGCCGACCACGGCAAGGACGCGCCGCCCGGCAAGAAGTACGCCGACGGTCTGCCCGAAGGAATGTGGGGCAAGGTCTGTCTCGCCGTCGCCCCGTCCGATAGCCGCCGCGTCTATGCCCTGATCGAGGCGGAAAAGGGCGGTCTTTTCCGCAGTGACGACAACGGCGCGACCTGGAAGCTCGCCAACGGCAGCCAGGCGCTGCGGCAGCGGGCCTGGTACTTCTCGACGCTCACCGTTCACCCCACGAACCCCGAAGTCGTCTTCTTCCCGCAGGTGCCGCTGCTCAAGACCATCGACGGCGGCAAGACGCTGCAACGGGTGAAGGGTCCGCACCACGGCGACCATCACGATATCTGGATCGACCCGAAGAACCCGCTGCGCACGATCGACAGCAACGACGGCGGCGTGGACCTGACGAGCAACGGCGGCGAGACGTGGTTCGCCCCGCCGCTGCCGATCGCCCAGTTCTATCACGTCGGCGTCGATACGCGCACGCCGTACCACGTCATGGGTACGATGCAGGACGTCGGCAGCGCCTCCGGCCCGAGCAACAGCCTGCACGGCGGCGGCATCAACCTCGGCGACTGGCACAGCATCGGCGGCGGCGAAACCGGCTTCACCGTGCCCGACCCAGCAGACCCGAACATCGTCTACGCCGGCGAATACGGCGGCACCATCACGCGCTTCGACCAGCGCACCGGGCAGGCCCGCAACGTCAGCATCTACCCGTTCAACCCGTCCGGTCACGACCCATCAAGCCTCCGCTATCGTTTCCAGTGGACGGCCCCGATCCTGATTTCGCCGCACGACTCAAAGACGCTCTACCATGCGGCCAACGTGCTGTTCCGCTCGACCGACGGCGGCGACACCTGGAAGCCGGTCAGCCCCGACCTGACGCGCAACGACAAGAGCAAGCAGAAGTGGGCCGGCGGCCCCATCACCGGCGACAACACCGGCGTCGAGGTTTACGACACCATCTTCGCCATCGCCGAATCGCCGGTGAAGAAGGATCTGCTCTGGGCCGGCAGCGACGACGGCCTCGTTCACGTCAGCCGCGACGGCGGGCAGAAGTGGACGAACGTGACGACGAACCTCAAAGGACTTCCCGACTGGGCGACCGTCCTGTGCATCGAGCCGTCGCGCTTCGACGCGGAGACGGCCTGGGTGGTCGTCGATAATCATCGGCAGGACGATTACAAGCCGTACCTCTTCAAGACGACGGACGGCGGCGCGGTCTGGAAGAACGTCGGCGCCGTGCTGCCGCAGGACGTGCATCTCCGCGTCGTCCGCGAAGACCCGAAGCGAAAGGGGTTGCTCTATCTCGGCACCGAGCGCGGCCTCGCCCTGTCGCGCGACGGCGGCGATACCTGGTCGGAGCTGAAGCTCAATTTCCCCACCGTCGCCGTCTCCGACCTGTTCGTGAAGGACAACGACCTCGTCATCGCCACCAACGGCCGTTCGATCTGGATTCTCGACGACCTGACATTTCTTCGCGAGTGGTCGGCCGAGATCACCGCGAAAGACGCCCATCTCTTCGCCGTGACGCCGGCGGTGCGCTGGCGTTACGCCGGTAGTTTCGAGGAAGGCGCCCGCGCCGGCGCCGGCCAAAATCCTCCGGCCGGGGCGGTGATCTCCTACTCTCTCAAGGCGAAGCCGAAAGGCGAAATCACTCTGGAGGTCTTCGACGCGAAGCAGGCGCTCGTCGCCAAGCTGACGAGCAAGGAGGAGCCGCCCGAACCGCCGGACGAGGGCAGTTACTCCGACGACGAGGACAAGAAGAAGCCGTTACCGACCGACGCCGGCTTGCACCGCATTATCTGGAACCTGCGCTACGACGGCGCCAAGGCGATCAAGGGAGCGAAGGTCGATTCGGGCGATCCGAAGGTCGGCCCGCTCGCGCTGCCGGGCGACTACACGGTGAAGTTCACCGTCGAGGGCAAGACGCTCACGACGCCGCTGCAAATCCTGCCCGACCCGCGCACGAAGGGCCTCCCCGGCCTGTCGGCCGAGGCGCTCGCCAAACAGATCGAGCTAATACTGAAGCTGCGCGACGACATCTCAAAACTGACGAAGACCGTCGAGCAATTGCGCACGGTCAAGAAGCAGATTCAGGCCCGCGAAGAACTGCTGACGGACGACGCGAAGGCAAAGCCGTTGCTCGAAGCCGGCAAGGCGGCGCTCAAGAAGCTGGACGAGCTGGAGGAGCGGCTACACAACCCGAAGGCGAAAGTACCATACGACATCCTCGCGCAGAAGGGCGGGGCCAAGCTCTATTCGCAGCTGGTGTTCCTCTACGACACGCTCAAGGACGCCGACGGCCCGCCGACGCAGGGAATCCGCGAGGTGTACGAGGAACAGGCGCTGCTGCTGAAGAAGTACGAGCTGGAATGGCAGGTACTGCTGGCCGGCGACCTGGCGAAGCTGAACGAGCTGGCGAAGACGCTGGAGCTACCCGGCCTGATCTTGCCGCCGCTGCCGTCGAAGTGACAAGGTGACAGGGTGACAGGGTGACAGGGTGACAGGGTGACAGGGTGACAGGGTGACAGGGT
>JBBQPD010000453.1:0-5548 GCA_038331535.1 Gemmatales bacterium
CCAGACTCCGGGCGACCTGCTGCTCGATCTCAAGCGCACCCCCGGCGAAGCGACGGGCGAGGAGACCGAACCGACGGTCCTCGATACCTCGGTCCGGCGCAAGACCGATTTCATCGCCGACCCGCCTGCGGCCAACCCGCCGGAGGAAGCGCCGGAGCCGGACCCTCCGCCGCGCAAGAAACGCCGGCCAAAGCCGGAGCCAACGGCGCCGGAAGCGGCAGCCGCCTTGTTGGTTACTCCGGAACAACAGCGGACGGCGGCGGCCTTCCACGAACGGGCGGTGCAAGTGATCGAGGAGGGCGGCGGCGCGGATTACGCCCGCGAGCTGCTCGGCAACTGCTTGAAGCTGGACCCGTTCACGCCGGACTATCGCCAGACCCTGCGCGAGTTGAACGGCAAGGCATCCAGCGGCGCGCTGGGCCGCTGGTTCGGCTCGCTCAACGTGATGTCGCTCAAGTCCAAGATGCGCGCGGCCCGCGCCGCCCGCGACTGGCGTAAAGTGCTGGATCACGGCGAGGAAGTGTTGGCCCGCCAACCGTCGGACGTGGAAGCGCACCTCGTCATGGCCGAGGCGGCCGCGGAGCTCGGCCTCATGGACCTGGCGATGTGGTGTCTGGAGCAGGGCCGAGAACAACTGCCGGAAGACGTGAGCTTGATCCGAGCGCTGGCCCGGCTGTTCGAGAAGCGTAAGGAATGGAAGCCCGCCATCGCGCTGTGGGAGCGGGTCCGCCGCAACCTGCCGGACGACCAGGAAGCCCGACGCATGATCGACGATTTGTCGGTCAAGGCGCATATCGACAAGGGGGGGTATCGGCGCTGAGCGGTAAGGCTCACCTGCCGCCGTCAGGTGTAGCAGTTGGTTTTGCTTCAGAGACCGCCTGGATGATGCGCTCGATTTGCGGCACCAACCCGGGAAGGTCTTCCATCACCGTCTTCCAAACGATTTCCAGGTTCACGCTGGTGTAATCGTGAATCAACTTATCGCGGATGCCCGCCATTGAGCGCCACGGAACCTCCGGGTTCCGGTCGCACACGTCCTGCGGGATTCGCCTAGCCGCCGCGCCTACGATCTCCAGCGCTCGTACTACGGCAAAGGCTGTCTTCTCATCGGCCGCGAAGGCGTCGTAGCTCATGCCCGCAACGAATGCTTGCGCTTTCAAGGGCGCGGTGTGGATGTCTTGCAAGAAGTGGGTGAATGTTCGCGGCGCGGTCCTACCGGCACCACCTCGTGTAACACCCGCTCTCCGATGTTCGGCTTCAAGGCTTCGCGCAACACCAGGTCCACTTTCACACCGAGCAGGTCGCTGAGGTAGTTCTCCAACTCGATGAAACGCAGGAGGCTCGGCACCACCGAGAAACTTACGAGGACGTCCAGGTCGCTGTCGGGTCGCTGGGTGCCGCGCAGATACGAGCCGAACAGGCTGAGGGAGGCTACCTGGTAGCGCGCGGCCAGGAACGGGATCTCCTCGTGAAGTCGATGCTGGAAGCCCTCGATATCCTGGTTCATGCATCACCTATTTACGTAGCCCGTTAGGCGGTCTTTTCCCTGGCGTTGGGTGCCATGCTTTGGTACTCCAACGTTTGCGTTGGAGTACCAAAGCATGGTACGGGCGTCAATAAAGAGGCTCGTTGGTGTTAAGACCACGAAGAGACTTCATTCGCGGCTCGTCGGGTGCTGCTCAGTGTTCGGCTGAAATAGTTTGCAGATCGCCATGTGCCCAGTAGCCGTACTTCGTCAAAAACGCAGCTAACTCCTCCCAGATGCCGTCGAGTTGTGCGTCGAGACCGAAGGTCTGCAGCTGATTGGCCCAGGTATGTAACGTTTCGGCAAACGCTTCAGCTCGGCCGATCTCGAAACCCTCTTCCGGGCTTCCCCGTTTGGCCGCTGTGGCCTCTCTGGCTTGGTTGGCTTCCTCCAACAATAAGCGAAGGGTATCCTCGATACAGGAGAGTGCGGGATTCATGGTCCACCTGCGGCCTTTCTCTGGGCTAGTTCTTCACAGATCTCTGCCTGCTGAGTGGAGTTTTCAATTTCTTTTTGCAGGTGGCGCGTTCGGCGCCTATCAGCGCGAGCTTGTATGTGTGGATCATCACGGGCCTTGCTATAGCCGATTACGCAAAGTCGGGGCATGGCACTCGACGTCTGGATCACACGCTCGCCGGATCAACTACCACCACACACGCTCCAAATCCTGCCAACCGAGCGAAATGCGAGACGTTGAATGTCAGCACGTGCGTTACGGCATGAACATGGCAGACGGCAACAAGGCGGGCGTCATGGACCTGCTTACCGATAATACCCAACGCACCAACTAGAGTCTTCCATACCGGGTAGATGTTCGGCGATTCTGCCAGCAGTGGAAACCTCGCCTCGAATGTCGCTGCCAGTGCCTCCGTGTCCACGGTCGAAAGTCCCAGACCGTTGACGGCCACGGGGCGGGTAGCGACGTTGCGGAACTCGACCATGACCTGAGGCGTAACGTACAGCACTTCCCCGCGTCGGTGCAATTCCAACACCGATTGGGCGGCCAAGGCGTGCTGCCTGTCCCTCACGTTCGCAAGGCGGCCCAAGATCGTGGTATCGATCAAGTACGCCATTATTCGTACAGCCCTTCACTGCTCAGTGCCGAATCGGGAAGGGACACGCCACAGTCCCGGGCCGCCGCGAGTAGACCCCTCTCCCACTCATCCCGCGGCTGCAGCGACGAGGCAATGCCCAAGAAATGCTCGCGCAGAGCGTCGTGCGCTAATACCTCAGGGGCAACGTCGCGCTGGCGGGCAGCCTCGTTCAAGGCAGCCTCCAGTTCCGGGCTTAGAGTGATTACCATTTTTCGTCTCCTGCTGCGTCAGAGCTTTCAAGCCGGGGGAGCGCGGGGTGACGTGACACCCTCCGCTCCCCCGGCGTGTCCCGGCTAAACGACTTTCCGCTTCGACAGCCGCACCTGAAACACATACCCACCGACGTCCAACCGGTCGCCGTCTTGCAATTGGCAGCGCTTCACGCGCCGGCCGTTCACCATCGTCCCTGAGGCACTGCCCAGGTCTTCCGCCTCGACCACGCCCTTCCGCGAGTCCACGACGATCCGACAATGACGCCCCGATACGGTCAGGGCCGGCAACTCCACGTCGCAGTCGGCGTCCCGGCCGATCACGATCGGCCCGTCGGTGAGCGGCACTTGCTTCTCCGTCCAGGTCATGTGCAGCGCACCTTGCATGGCGAGCGGCCGCATGGTCGCCGGGCCGCGCCGCGGCGCGGGCAGGGCGGCCCGGAAGCGGCGCAGCTCAGACGACAGGTCATCCGCCGACGGGTAGCGCTCGGTCTGGTCTTTCCGCAAACACTTCATGCAGATTTGTTCGAGCGTCTCCGGAATCTCCGGCCGCAAGGTTCTTGGCGAAGGTGGCGGCTCGGCGGACGTCAGTTTCAGGATGGTTTCCAGCGCCCGCTGCTCGCCGTAAGGCGGCTGGCCGGTCAGCAGGCGATAGAGGATGGCGCCGAGCGAGTACACGTCGCTGGCCGGGCCGATCAGGGCCACGTTGCCGCGCGCCTGTTCGGGCGCCATGTACGCCGGTGTGCCCATGATGTCCCCCTCCATCGTCAGGCCGGCGGACTTCTCGAGCAGTTTGGCCAGGCCGAAGTCCATCACCACCGGCCGGTTCGCCTTGTCGAGCATGATGTTGCCCGGCTTCAAGTCGCGGTGAATGATCCCCTTGGTGTGCGCGTGATGGACGGCCCCGGCCACGCGGTACAGCAGGCCGACCGCCGACGCGACGGACACGACGCGATCCTCGATCAAGACGTCGAGCGTCTGGCCGTCGATGAATTCCAGCGCGCAGTACGGGCCGGCGGGAGAATCGCCCGTCTGGTAGAAGGTCGGGATGTTGGGGTGAGTGAGGGCCGCGCAGGCGCGCGCCTCGGCCACGAAACGTGCCCGCAGGGTAGCGGTCGTGTTCGGCCCGACCGGCAGCACCTTCAGTGCAACGGGTCGGTCCAGGCTAATCTGCCGTGCCTTGTAGACGATGCCCATGGCGCCGCGGCCTAACTCGGCCAGCACCTCAAAATCTCCAAAGGTCTGCCCAACTTGCAGCGCCGATTCGGCTGATCCCGTCCGAGAACCGACGGCAGCCGCGCGGGGAGTCTCCGGTCCGTTTCCCTCTCGCAAGGGAACATGGGCAGCAGTCGATTCCAGCGCGGTGGAGAGCGCTGGCCCCGATAATTTGACGGATCGATCCATGAAGGCACGTTCCGTGATGAACGATGGCTGCCGGGCGGCGCAAGGGAGGTTTGTGAGGAATTGATTCTACTTCCGTACTGAGAATGCCGCAAGGAGTTTCACCGGGCGGAGGTACTCCGGAATCCGGGGAGGCTCGTCGCTCTATTCTTGTCTTCCCTTCTCTTCTCGGCAGTTGCCGCGCGCGTCGAGCGTGAAGAAAACCTTCAACTCCGGCTGCGGAGCGCGGCGTTCATACATCAAGCCCAGGTAGATGCCCGGAGACACTTCGCGGATCTCGTCGCGGTAGCGGCAGGCGGGCCATCCCGAATCCTTGTAATCGATGACGATCGATGGTTTGCCGTCGTACCAGCTCTCGCCGCGGTAGACGACCGCGTTGATCGCCCGGATGCCGCAGACCTTGTTGACCAGGTGGTCGTCGTCGAGGAAGGTTTTGCCTTGCCAAAGCGTCTTGCTGGTCAGGCGCGCCCGGGCCATCGTCAGCGGCCGGCCGGGGTTAAATATGGCCCGGCCTGGCGTGTAGCCGTTCGGGATCGGCCCCATCTCGGCGTTGGCATACAGGGCCAGTAGCTGGCAACGGTCCATGCGCACCAGCTGGTCCATCGAGCAGATGTGCGGCCGGGAAGGCAGGTCCGCTCCCGGGGCGAAGGAACTGGGTGACATGAAGGCGACTGCGAGGACCGCAAGGCAGAGCAGGGAGGTGCGCATCAAGGTGTCTCCGATTCCGTGCGAATGATCACACCTCCTTTGTTTCGACAGGAGCCACAGCTTGCGATAATTCGTTCTGCGCTCGCTTTCCTGAGCGAACACGGGCAGCTACTTCCGACCGTTACGGACGGTAGAGTCTACCCGAAGGGTCGGTGGTTCGCCTGAAGGGTGGGGCTTTTTCGATATCCAGTTTCGTCTGGTATCCCAGGGGGAAGGAAAATTGCATCCCTTCCTGTGCCGCTAGCCCGGATTATTCACCGCAGAGGACGCAGAGGTAAAACCAGAAAGATGTTCAGGCATAATACGTTAAGTCGCTGTGTTCCGAAAGAAAACATGGAACGGACCAGCGCAACGAGGGGACCACATTCGTTGTTGTTTTCCTCTGCGATCCTCTGCGTCCTCTGCGGTGAATAATTCGGGCTAGCGAGTAAGCTCCCACAGCCGCACCGTCTGGTCCGAGCTGCCGGTTGCCAGGCGCGTGCCGTCGGGAGACAAGGCCAGCGACTTGATGCTGCCCTTATGGCCGGTCTCGAAGGACTGCACCTTTTGGGTGACGCTGTCCCATACTTTTACCACGCCCGAAGGGGTTTCCTCGCCAAAGCCAAACTTCG
>JBBQPD010000454.1:0-5540 GCA_038331535.1 Gemmatales bacterium
CACCAACACCTCGGTGGGTTCGGTCGGGACTATTCAGCCGATCGTTCCGGCCACCCCGCGGCTTCCGCTATAAACTTTCCGACCCGCGACCTTCAGGTCCCTTACCTCACGCTCCCTTACGGCCGCGGCTCGTAAAGTTTATCGCGGAAGCAGCGGGCTGCCGGGAACGATCGGCTGAATCGTCCCGACCGAACCGACCGAGGAGTTCGTTACCGAGGGGCCGCCGGGTGGTGCCAGCGGCGGCAGTTCCGCCGACGGACCCGGGCCCGGACCTTGAACGGGGCTGGAAGGCATCCCCCCGATGATGTTCGTGACGACCGTCGGAGCGACCACGGCGGACGAGGACGCCGCGGCGGCCGCAGCCACGTTGACGGGAGCCGGCGGTGCGGCGGTGATGCAATTCACGGGCAGGTAGCAATCGCGCGGCTCACAGAAGTAGTACCAGCAGCAGGTGCTCGGGCACCAGTAGCAGTCGCAACCGTACTGCGACCAGAAGCAGCGGTACGTCCAGTGCGAGTGGTTCCGGCCGGAGTAGTAGTAGCCCTTGCTGAACCGCGTCCCGTACTGCGAGTGATAGTTGGAATATCTTCCGGAGCCGTAATGGCTGCCGGATTTGAACTGCGAGCCGTAATGGCTGCTGGACTTGTACTGCGACCCGTAATGGCTGCTGGACTTGTACTGCGACCCGTTGTGGCTGCCGGTCTTGTAGTTCGAGTTGAAGTGGCTGCCGCCCGAGTTCTGGAACGAGCCGCCGCGCTGTCCGGCCGCCTCGGCGGGCGTCGGTAGTACCAGGGCCGCCAGCATCAGTGCTCCGCTCGCGAGAAACGTCTTCATGGGAAACTCCTTGAGCCGCGTCGAAGCGGTCAGGTTTTGAGGATGTGACTTGTCCAGATCACCTTGACCCGGTTGTCTGTCCTCTACACCCTCTTCTTCTCAGCACCGACGCGGTTGTGACGGGAGTTTCGCAAGATTATCGGGATCGACTCACCAACCGATACAGGATTTCGCCAGCCTGCTCCACTTCGTCCAGCGGCACCCACTCATCGCGCGTATGCGCCCGCGCGATGTCGCCGGGGCCGAAGACCACGCTCGGCACACCGGCATCGGCCAGCGGCGCCGCGTCGGTGCCGTAAGGCACGGCCAGCACCCGATGTGAGCCGATCACTTCATCGATCGCCGCCCCAAGGCGCGCGACCAGTTCCGCCGAGCCGTCCGGACTAAGGGCGGGCGCCGCCAGGTACGGCTCCGGGCACTCAAACGCCATTCCCGCCTCGGCGCTCTCGCGAACTCGGGCGATAAAGTGGCGATGCGCCTCGGCTGGAACCTCGCCCGGCAGCAGACGGCGGTCGATCTCGATGGTGCAGCGGTCCGGCACCGTGTTGACGCTCGTGCCGCCGGAGATTAACCCGACGCTCAGCGTCGGCGTTCCCAGCAGTGGATGGGTGCGCGACGCCTGTACCTCGGCCGCATAACGCTCGACGACCGGCAGCAGGCGGGACATGTGGTAGATCGCGTTGACGCCCTTTTCCGGCGTCGAGCTGTGGCACGCCTTCCCGGTTGTCGTCAGCAGCCAGCGCACCGCTCCCTTGTGGGTGTTGACGATCTGCAATTGTGTCGGCTCGGCGACGACGGCAAACACCGGACCGCCGCGACCGCCGCGGAAATCGGTCTTCGCCAGGCGCTGCACGCCGAGGAAGGTGAACTCCTCGTCCACGCTGCAGGCCATGACGACCCGCCGCGCCCCCGATGCCGGCTTTTCGCGCACAATTCGGGCAAACGCCGCCAGCATCGACGCCATGCCGCCCTTGATGTCGCACGCGCCGCGGCCGTAGAGCCGGCCGTCCTCAATGACGGCGCCGAACGGGGCGATGGTCATCTGGTCCGTCGGCACGGTGTCCTGGTGCGCCTCGAAGATCAACGTCGGCCCGGAGCCGGCCAGGTCGCAGACGGCGACGATGTTGTCGCGCAGCGGCGCGACAGCCTGCCGCTCGAACGGAACGCCCAGCCCGCGAAAAAACTCTTCGAGATACGCGGTGACACGGTGTTCGTAGATGTCGGGACCGGTGAGGGGCCGCCCCATCGGGTTGACGCTGGGAAGGGCGACGAGGTCGCGGAGCAGGCGCGTGGATTCGAGCATGAGTCACCTTGCAAAACGAACGGGTTGACAACGTCGCCTCGGATTCTACCACAGCGCGCCGCCCCTGGCATCCAAGTGCGGCGCTTCTATAACTTGTTTAGCCGCGAGCGCTTGGCAACAGCGCTCGCGGCTAAACGAACCGGCGCCATTTACTTTCCGAGGCTGCACGCATGAAGATCCACGAATACCAGGCCAAGGAACTGCTGGCAGCGGCCGGCGCTGCCGTGCCGAAGGGCATCCTCGCCACGACGCCGGCTGAGGCGGTGGCGGCGTTTGACACCCTGGGAGCGCCGGTCGTTCTCAAGGCCCAGGTCCACGCTGGCGGCCGGGGCAAGGGCACCTTCAAGGACAGCGGCAAGGACTTCGGCGGCGTCAAGTTCGTCACCGACCGGGCGAAGTGCGCCGACATCGCCGAGACCATGTTCAAGTACCCGCTCGTCACCAAGCAGACGGGGGCCGAGGGGCAGAAGGTCTCCAAGGTGTTGGTCGTCGGCGCCAAGGAAAAGATCGCGCGCGAAGTCTATGTCGGCGTCGTGCTGGACCGGGCCATTGGATTGCCGATCCTGATGGCGTGTGCCGAGGGCGGCGTCGAAATCGAAGAGGTGGCTGAATCGCACCCGGAGAAGATTCTCAAGACGGTGATCGACCCCGACACCGGCCTGCGCCCGTACCAGGCCCGGCGGATGGCGTTCGACCTGGGCTTCAGCGGCGAGCAGGTCGCGCAGGCCGAGAAGGTTTTCACCGCTCTGGCGAAAGTGTACCTCGACCAGGATTGCACGCTCGCCGAGATCAACCCGCTGGTCGTGCTGGAGACCGGCGTCGTGCAAGTGCTCGATGCCAAGATCACGTTCGACGATAACGCCCTGTTTCGGCATCCCGATATCGAGAAACTGCGCGACATTGCGGAGGAAGACCCGGCGGAGTTGCGGGCCGGCAAGGCGGGACTGAGTTACATCAGTCTGACGGGCACCATCGGCTGTCTCGTCAACGGCGCCGGGCTGGCGATGTCCACGATGGACATCATCAAGTACCACGGCGGCTTTCCGGCCAATTTCCTGGACGTCGGCGGCGGCGTGACAGCGGAAGGCGCCATTGAGGCGTTCCGCATCATCCTGTCGGACCCGAAGGTCAAGGGCGTGTTGGTGAACATCTTCGGCGGCATCGCCAAGTGCGACCTGATCGCGGCGGCACTGGTGAAGGCGGGCCGCGAAGTCGGTTTCCGGGTGCCGGTGGTCGTGCGCCTGGAAGGGACGAACGTCGTGAAGGCGCGCGAAATCCTGGCCGAGGCGCGCGCCGAACTGCCGATGATGCAGACGGCGACCGACCTGACCGACGCCGCGAAAAAGGTGGTGGCCGCGGCGAAATAGCCGCGTGAGGAACTGCAAGGTTCAGTTTCATGGCCCGTCCGCTTCGCGAACTACTGGACGACTACAATGCCGACCCGTCACAATGGGGAGTGGTCAAGGTTGAGTCGGTTCCGTCCACGAACACGAAGAACCGGGGCGGAACCAGCGTTCAGGAATTGATACGGCATCGAGCGACGGGAGAAGAGTTGGTCCGGCACACCGTCCTGAAACCCGATGGGACGGTCTTCGACCCGCCGCACTTCCGCCAGACCTGGAAATGAAGGTGTGTCCATGGCCATTGTTGACAAAACGGCATGGGAGATTTTGAACGCCACCGCGGATGACTGGGAGAGTCTGGAGACGATTTATCGTTCATTAAACCTGGCCGAACTGCCGGGAGGGGGTCTGACCCTCTACCCGATTGGACAGTCGGGACACCTGCTCGAAGAAGTCGCGGATAGGCTTTGCGCACTGGTCGAGGGAGGTTTCCTGGAAGCTCGGCTGCTCGATGTCCCCGGCCAGCCTACGGCAACTCTCGAGGAGCAGAGTTACATTTGGCGCGCATGGTTCCGGATGACTCCGGCCGGTCGTGCGCATTGGTCCAGGTCCGAGCACGCGCCGGTGGCATGAGCGAAGCTTCAGCCGGAGGGGGCATGGCGGAAGAGAAAAAAGCACTCGCTGAAGTTCGTGCCGCGCTCGGCTACAAGCATCTGAGCCGTGCCTGGGCGAAACTGGAAATCCTCTTCGGCCTCGGTGCGGCCGGCGTCGGCATGTTGGTAGGCGGCTGGGCGGTGGCCGGTCCGAAGGTGCAACTAACCTGGGCAGGGGCGGCGCTATTACTCTTCATGTTGGGATGGTATCTCGCCCTCGCGGGAACACGAAGCCACCTGTATTGTTCGATGAACGACCTCACGGCGCTGATCGTGGATGAAGTCCGTAAAATAGAGAAAAGTAAGTCCTCTAGCGATTCTGACTGAGGAGGGTTTTCGATGGATCGCGAAGACGTTGCCGAATATTTGAGAGCACGCCCCTTTCGCCCGTTTCGGTTGCGCCTCAGCAACGGAACAACGTACGAAATCCGCCATCCCGAAATGGTGATACCCACCCTGTCGAGCGTGCATGTTGGTATTCCCGCCGCGCAGGCTCCGCCGCCATCGGTCGATGCGGTTGTCGTTGTCTCCTTGCTGCACATCGTTCAACTCGAGCACCTCGCTTCGACTTCAACCGCCTCGGCCGGCTAACTGGAGTTTTCAAGGAACGATTCGCATGAGCATTCTCGTTGATAAGAACACGCGCGTCCTTTGCCAGGGGCTAGGCAAGGCCGGCACTTTCCACGCCACGCAGTGCCGCGAGTACGGTACGCAGGTCGTCGGCGCCGTCAAGCCGGGCAAGGGCGGCACCACGCAGGACGGCTTCCCGCTGTTCAACAGCGTCGCCGAGGCCGTGCAGAAGACCGGCGCCAATGCCACGATGATCTTCGTGCCGCCGCCCGCTGCCACCGATGCTATCCTGGAAGCCGCCGATGCCGGCATCGCCGTCATCGTCGCCGTCACCGAGGGGATTCCTGTCCTCGACATGGCCCGCGCGATGCGTTTTTTAAAGGACAAGCCGTGCCATCTGATCGGCCCGAACTGCCCCGGCATCATGACGCCCGGCCAGTGCAAGATCGGCATCATGCCCGGCTACATCCACAAGCCCGGCTCCATCGGCGTCATCAGCCGGAGCGGTACGCTGACCTATGAAGCCGTGTGGCAGCTGTCGAACCTCGGTCTCGGTCAATCGACGTGCGTCGGCATCGGCGGCGACCCGATCATCGGCACCAGCCAGATCGAGCTACTCCGGCTATTCCAGGAAGACCCGCAGACCGAAGGCATTCTGATGATGGGCGAGATCGGCGGCACGGCGGAAGAGCGGGCAGCGGAGTACGTGAAAGCGCATGTGACGAAGCCCGTGGCCGCGTTCATCGCCGGCCAGACGGCGCCGCCGGGTAAGCGCATGGGCCACGCCGGCGCCATCATCAGCGGCGGCAGTGGCACGGCCTCGGAGAAGATCAAGGC
>JBBQPD010000455.1:0-5519 GCA_038331535.1 Gemmatales bacterium
AACGAAGTCAGCAACGACATGGTGGCCCTCGATCATCTTTACTATCGCCTCGGCGTCCGCGATCGAAAGGTGATCCAGGTTGCTCAACTCAGCACGCTCGCGCTGTTGGGTGCCTGGTTGGCATGGCGGACACTTGGTCCCGATAGACTCTCGCGTCCTGCGGCCTGCTCGGTGCTCACCCTTTATTCCATGTTGTTCCTCTACCACCGTTACTACGACATGGTGATCCTGGCGCTGCCGTTGCTCTACGCGACGGGGAGAGCGCTGACGGCGATGGGCCGCGCCCGCGGGTTTTATGTTCTCTGCATCTGTGCCATTCTGGGAGTACTTACGCTGCGCCGCGCGATCCTTGAATTCCTGACGCGCTTCGCCGTGATTGAAGACCTTCGCGGGCGCTTGGTCGGAGCGATCGTGCTCCCCTTCGGAGACTGGTGCCTGCTGATCGCCCTGTTCGCTCTCGTGGCCGCGGAGGGCGCACGGCAACCGGAGCCTGTGCTCAAGGAACTCTGCCCGGCCGTATAGCGGTGCGGCTCAAACGCTCCCTGACGGTCGCGTCTCGTAAAATCCTTCTCAGCGTGCGAGGATCTTCTGCAACTCTTCGAGTTCGACGGGCTTGGTGAGATGGGTGTCGAAGCCGGCTTCAAGAGCCTTTTTCCGGTCTTCGGGCTGGCTGTGTCCGGTCAGGGCGATGAGCAATGCTGCCGTCCCTAACCTGGCCCTGAGCTGAGCGGCCACCTGATAGCCGTCCAGTATCGGCAAGCCGATGTCGATCAAGGCGACCTCCGGGCGGGTTGCCAGACCAACCTCTACGCCGCGCTGGCCGTCTTCGGCGACCTCGACGCGGTGTCCTAGCATGCCCAACAAAAGGGCCAGGCTCTCGCGGCCGTCCCGATTGTCCTCGACGATGAGAATGTGGCGACCGGCGGTGATCCGTCCTCCGGTCTGCGTCGGTCGTGGTTCTTGTGCACTCGCGGCGACAGCCGGCAACCGGACCACGAACTCGCTGCCCTGACCGACGCCGGGACTGCTGGCCGTGATGGTCCCGCCGTGCAGCTCGACCAGGCGCCGGACCAGCGTGAGGCCGATCCCCAGCCCGCCCTGCGGCCTCTCCGGACTCACGTCGATTTGCGTGAACAACTCGAAAATGTGGGGCAGCATCTCGGCGGCGATGCCCCTGCCGTCGTCCTTCACCCGGACGACGAGTTGCTCCGCCTCGCGCATGGCCGAGAGGGTGACGTTCCCGCTCGTCGGCGTGTACTTGGCGGCGTTGTTCAGCAAGTTGACAAAGACCTGAATAAGCCGGGCTTGATCCGCTTCCAGATTAAGAGGTTCAGTGGGCAGCTCGACGGATAGACGTTGCAGGCGCGCCTCGAGCAGCGGGGCGCTCATTTGCACAGCCTGTTCGAGAACCACACGCAGGTCCAGCGGTGCGGTGCGAAGCACGAGCTTTCCCTGGGCGATCCGCGATACGTCGAGCAGGTCTTCCACCAGACGGGTCATCTGCCGTACCTGGCGATCCATCATGTCGCGGATATTCGGAAGGTTGGCTGGCGCATCGGTGCCCAGACGCAGGACTTCCAGAGAGTTCCGCAATGGAGCGAGCGGATTGCGCAGCTCGTGGGCCAGGGTCGCCAGGAACTCGTTCTTGCGGAGGTCGGCCTCACGCAAGTTGTCGGCATGCGCCTTGACCGATTGCTCCAGCCGCCGAAGTTGCTCTTCCCGGAATTGGACATAACGCTCGACGCTCACCTCGATCGCCTCATCCAGCGCCAGGCCGACGGCCTGCACTTCGACGAGGCGCAGCGGGCGCTCCAGGCTTTCATCGAGATAGGCCAGAACCACCAGGCGCAGAATGCGATAGTCGCGGACGACTTCGCGGAGCGACCAGCCCGTTTGCCAGCGCTGCTGAGCATGCTGATAGGCGAGGTGAGAGTGGGGCGACGGGCCGCCGTTGCCCGCTTCCGCAAGCCCGGCACCCAGTTCGCAGAGCAGCGTCGGCAACTCGTCCAGCAGCACGTCGTGATGGACGCGCTTGGCGGTCGGCTGTTCCTCGGCCGCTCGTTTTGACCAACGGTCGATGATGATGGTGGAGTCACGCTGGAGGATCGTGCCGATCTCGGCGTAACGCCCGGCCCGTATCACTTTGGCGTCAGTGGTCACGTTCGCGGTCCCTCGGGAGTGCGCCACGTTGCTGCGAATGTATTTCGTTGATCCGGAATACTATAGCAGCGTGCCGGGAAACTAGCGAGAGAACTTGGTTAGCCGTCGTTTCAAAACCAAGCGAGCCTCCCGCGTGAGCGGGGGGAGTGCATCTCGATGGCGTCCTCCCCCCGCTCACGCGGGAGGCTCGCCCGTTTTATATGTGACATTGCTGCGTCAACTCAAATTCGGCAGCGGACCGCCGCCGCAGAAGTCCGGGTTGCCGAAGCGTTCGATCCGGTGGCCGAAGCCATGGGCCAGCGACAGCAGCAGCCGGTTGTGCGGCAACCGTGAGTACTTGACCGCGCGGCCCATCTTGAAGTTCAAGCCGTTGCCGACCAGCACGAACGGGATGTTGTCCAGCGTGTGCGAGTTGCCCTTCCCTAGCTCGTTGGTCCACAAAATCAGCGTGTTGTCCAGCAGGCTGCCCGCACCGCCCGGTTCCGGCGTCTCCGCCAGTTTCTTGGCGAGGTAGGCCAGCTGCGCGCAAAACCACTTGTTGATCTTGGTCAGCTTTTCCTGGACTTTCGTGTTGGTGTCCGGCTCGTGCGATAGCTCGTGGTGCCCCTCATCGACGCCAATCCAACGCATGCGGGCGCCGCCGACCGAATTGGTGTACTGGAGCGTCGCGACCCGCGCGAAGTCGTTGGCGAAGCTGTTGACCATCAGGTCGATCTGCATCTTGCTGAGGCGCGGGATGTTGTCGTTGTCCTTCTTTACCCCTGGCTCGACTTCGGGCACCGGATGGCCGACCTTCTGGCTCTCGACCGACTTCAGCTCCTGCTCCATCTCGCGGACGAAGGTGGTGTGTTCGTCCAGCAAGCGCCGGTCCTCGGCGCTGACGGCGGCGCCGACTTTCTTCAGGTCGTCTTTCACGTCGTCGAGGACGCTCTTCAAAATCTCGCGGTCCTTCGCCTGGCCGTAGAGCTTGGCGAACATCCGGTACGGGTCATCGATCGGGCCGAGCGGTTTGTTCGGGCCGGCGTAGACCATGCGCGTCCAGGTGTCGGCGCGATCCGGCACCATGACGCCGAACTCCAGCGACCCGAAGCGTGTGCGCGTGGCCGCGTCTTTTTGCAGGTAGTTCTTGATTTCCTGATCGACGGAGATGCCGCTGGCCCAGCCGGCCGGGGTGTGGGAGCCGCCCTGGATGTTGCCGGGGAATAGCTCACTGCCGGTGAGCAGGCAGCCGATGCCGCGCATGTGATTGTCGCCGTCGCCGCGCACGCGGTCGCAAACGCCGTTGAGGATCAGCGTGCGATCCTTGAACGGTTCCAGCGGCGACAGGCTCTCTTTGAGAGTGAACTTCACCCCCTCTTCGTCGGGCCAGAAGGCGGACGGAACGACGCCGTTCGGGCTGAATAGCACCACGAGCCGTTGTTTCCGCTGTGTCTGGTTGGCGAAGCCCAGGCCGGGAAGATTCAGGAGGAATGGCATGGCCGCGGCGCCGAGGCCCAGGTCGCGGATAAACTCACGGCGGGTGGTGCGGATCACGTCGTCTCTCCTCGGTGTACGTTCAGGCAAAACCGCGCGAAACGTAAACGGCTAGGCGCTTATTCTCGCTTCCGGTCGCGGGCGGTTAAGACGGAGGTTGCCATTATCTCCGCGGCAAGTTTGCGGATATTGTATCCGCTCGCCGCGAAGGATCGTCTCAACACCTCTAATTCTTGAGGGCCATACGCCCGAACCGGCTGCTGTACCAGGTGGTGGAACAGCTGCTCGGCGAAGGCGGCGTGTACTTCTTCGCTCTCAGCCAGAAATCTCGCCAGGTCGCGGACGCCGGCGAACGGAATCGTCTTTCCTGTGCGTGTCTGGTACGAACCGGTCGCGTCCACCGTCTTGTTGTTGTCTTTTTCCCGGTAGCGGCCGATCGCGTCAAAATTCTCCAGCGTGAATCCGAGCGGGTTGATGACGCCGTGACAGGTCATGCACGCCGCTGAGCCGGTCTGCAAGAGGACGCGCTCGCGGGTGCTGAGCGACGGATGCAACTCGGTGGCCAGTGGGGCGACGGCCTCGGGCGGCGGCCGCAGCGACAGGCCAAGAATGCTGCGCGCCACGAAGACGCCTCGGTGAATGGGCGAGCTTTCCCCGGTGTAAGCGAACGCCGCCATCAGGTACGGATGCGTCAGCACGCCGGCCCTCTGCTGTGGATTCAGCCTCAACTTTTGGAACCCCGAATCGGCAGGCAAATCGGCGCCGTAGAACTTCGCCAGACGACCGTTGAGGTACAGATGATCCGCGAGCAACAATTGCCGGAAGTCGGACGACGACCCGACCGCCTCGTCGATAAACAGGTCGAGCGAGGTGCGCAAATCAGAGATCACGGCGGGATCGAAGCCGGGAAAACGCTGTGGCGATTTGGCGAGTTCCAACGGCTGATCGATCTTGAGCCACTGGCCGAAGAAGTCGCGTAGCTTCGACTGTGCCCGCAGATCGCCGAGCATTCGCTCGGCCTGTTTGGTGACTTGCTCGCGCGTCGTCAACTTCCCAGCCGCCGCGGCGTCGAGCAATTCCTGATCGGGCAGCGAATCCCACAGCCCGAAAGAGAGCCGGGCGGCCACGTCGAAGGCGTCTGGAGCGCTTCCCACTTCGCGGTACAGGAACCGCGGCGACTTGAGCGCAAGTAGCACCACGCGCTTGACGGCGATCTCCGGATCTTTCGCCACTTCAAATTGGTGGTCGATGAATAACTTCTTCTGCTCTTCGCTGAGCGGCCGGCGGAACGCTCGCTCGGCGAAGCGGCGGCAGAAGTCGCGCAGACGCGGCAACCGGTCCGTGGCGTTGTCGCGCACGCCCGACAATTCAGCGAGATGGGAGGACACATAGCCGGCGATCTCAAGGGCCGCGTCGGTGGTCGCCTGGTCCCACGCCTTGGAGACGGTCGTCCCCCGCTCCCAGCCGAGACTGCGGTCGTCGGGCGGAAACGAGGTCGTGAGGGCGAACGATTCCGGGAACGAATTCGGCGACAGGTTGCGGGCCGGGATCACTTCGGTCGCGCGATGCGGCGGCTTCCACAACAGGTTGATCGACGACTTGACCGGCGGCGGCTTCGCTTTGGTCGTCTTCGAGTCGTCTACGCCCTGCTTGGCCTTGGAGTATTCGAGCCGCAGCGGATAGACGCGCCCGGCGATCAACACGATGGACGCTCGATATTCGGTCTCGGTGCCCGACTTCACCCAGACATCGATCAACGGTTTGTTGGTATCGTTCACCCAAAGGCGCGCGGCGTGTTCGGTGCGAATGACGAACTCGTATTCGCCCGTCTCCACAGCTTGCACCGCCCCGGACCAGCGGATCAGAAACTCGTGCGGCTCGATCTT
>JBBQPD010000456.1:0-5502 GCA_038331535.1 Gemmatales bacterium
AGGTCGCCTTACAGCATGACTCAAAAGACTTGTAGCAACGGCTTGTTACGGCCGTTCCTAGCAAGGAATGTGTCACGCCGTTCGGCGCACACACCCTCGCGTTATGGCTCTAGGTCACCGACTTGTCAAAGAGCAAATGGATGGGTCACTTGCGTGACTCATCCATTGTGCGTAAGAGGTTAGACGCTCGATTCCTGAAAAGGATTCAGGCAGATTGGCACAGGCGAACTGCGCCGACCGTCGTCGCCGGGCGATTTTTCCGGCGCCGGTCCAGTTCCGACCCCGGCGCGCAGGTATTCTAATATGGGTACTCTCATGGACAACAACTCGGGCGAGAGCGCGGCCCTACTCGAACGTGCCCTGGCCGGCGATCAGGGGGCGCTCAATGCGCTCCTGACCCGACACCGCGACCGGCTGCGGCGCATGATCGAGATGCGCCTCGACTCGCGCTTGCAGGCGCGGATCGACGCCTCGGACGTGATCCAGGACGCCTTCGTCGAAGTGACGGAGCGTTTGCCGGAGTATCTGCGCGCGCCGACGCTGCCATTGTTCCTCTGGTTGCGTCTCATCGTGGGCGAACGGCTGGTCCGGCTCCATCGGCACCATCTCGGTACGCACATGCGCGACGCCAGTCGCGAGGTGGCGTTGTTTCACGGCGCCCTGCCCGCGGCCAGCTCGGCGGCACTGGCGGCGCAGCTGCTCGGCAAACACACCTCGCCCACCCAGGCCGTGCTGCGCGCCGAACGCATTCTGCGCGTGCAGGAAGCGTTGAATGCGCTCGATCCCATCGACCGCGAGATGCTGTCCTTGCGGCACTTCGAGGAGTTGACCGCCGCCGAGGCGGCGCGCGTCCTCGGCATCGAGGAGTCCGCCGCCGCCAAGCGCTACTTCCGCGCCCTGATGCGCCTCAAGACTCTCCTCGCCGCCCTGCCGGGCGGAATGGAAGGAATGTGACATGGCCGGCGACAGTTCCGCGCGTTTCGTCCTGCTCAACCATCTCGCCGACGAATTCGTCGCGCGCTATCGGCGTGGCGAGCGTCCGCCGCTGCAAGAGTACCTCGAACGACATCCCGAACTGGCCGACGACATCCGCGCGATGTTTCCGGCCCTGGTACAGATGGAGCAGGTCAAAGGGATCGCCACGACGCGCCGCCGCCCGCTGCTGGCCCGTTGCCGCCGTTGGAACGGCTGGGCGATTATCGCATCGTGCGCGAGATCGGCCGCGGCGGCATGGGCGTCGTCTACGAGGCGGAACAGGTGTCGCTGGATCGGCACGTCGCTCTCAAGGTGTTGTCGCAAGCCCAACGCATGGATGTACGCATGACGCAGCGCTTCGAGCGCGAGGCGAAGGCGGCGGCGAAGCTGCATCACACCAACATCGTGCCCGTCTTCGGCGTCGGCGTCCACGCGGACACGCCCTATTACGTCATGCAGTTCATCGAAGGACTGGGACTCTACGAGGTGATCGAGGAGCTTAAACGTCTCCAACCGCTCGGGGCGAACGCAAGCAAGGCGGGGGACGTGACGGTCGATGGGCCGTGCCACACCCGCAACGAGAAGGCCGCCGCCGAGGTGGCGCGTTCGCTGCTGACGGGGCGATTCCACCCGTCATCGGCCGTTACCGTCGATCACGCCACGAAACAGCCGTCGAGTCCCAGCGGCGCCACGGGAAAGGCGACGTCGGACTATCGTGGCATTCCACCCATCGCGCCAACTATCTTTGTATTTATTTGCACAAGTCCTTGACTTTCCCGCGTTCTCACGAGTAGACTACTCCTGTCAAGTTCAAACAATGCCCTCGAATCAACGGGTAGCTGACGCAATTCTTGCTGTCGGACGCGGAAGAGTCGCAACAACCGAGAGTCCTGCCATAGTAATCACGCGCCTGCTCAAACTTCTTGCGCGCCGGTGGGGATCGAACAACCCAATCCGGAAGGTTTTGCGGACCGCTGAGCCCTTTCTGGAGAGCTTGGAGGATCGCGTCGTGCCCGATGCCGGTCCGCTGCTTGTGACGAGCGCGTTGAATCCAGCCCTGGCGTTCCAGGCGGGCCTCGCCAGTGCTTCCCAGCTGGCGATCTTTGCCGACTCGAACACCAGCGTGCTCAGCGGCAGCGCCGCCATCAACTGGGGCGACGGCCAGACCGAGACCACGCAAATCCTAGGCGCCAACGGCACGTTCTCCCTTTTCACCGGGCATAACTACAGCGCGGACGGTTCTTTCTCGATCACGATCACCTTCACGGACGCTGACGGCTACGCGACGACGAGCGGCATGGCCGTAGTCAGCCCGGCGGTGGTCACCCCCACTTTCCCGAACTTCTTCTACCCGAATTTCACGGTGGGCCAGGCCGGCACTTATACCTTCACCGCCAGCGGAGCACCGCTCTCTTCACTCAGCGAAGCCGGCCCTCTACCGGGCGGCTTGACGTTCACGGACAACGGCAGCGGCAAGGCCACACTCGCCGGCACGCCCGTCGCCGGCAGCAGCGGCACGTACTACTTCTATCTCACAGCCGCCAACGGCGGCTCGATGAGCACCACGCAGAGCTACGTGCTCACCGTCAACGCTGCTTCGTCTTCGTCGTCGCTGACGCTGCAGCCGATTACCGACCAATGGAACGCGACGGGGGACAACGTCGTGCTGCACCTCGACGCCAGCACGACGGCTGCGGCGCCGAACAACGCGATCTCTTACATGGCCATCGGCCTCCCGCCGGGCGTATCCAGCGACGGAGCCGGCCAGTTGAGCGGCCAGATCGCTGCTGGTGATTCGGGCGCCTACGCCGTCACAGTGTGGGCTTACACGTCCCAGGCCACGGTCAGCCAGTCGTTCACCTGGTCGGTCGTAGCTCCGGCACCAAGTATGACCGTGCATGAGATGGAATTTCCGGCCTATGTCGGCGAAACATATAGCGGCGCCATCGCCACCTTCCACGACGCTAACTCAGGATCTCCCGGCGACTACACCGCCCAAATTAATTGGGGGGATCAGGGGAATAACAATCAGCCGACAGTCACGCAGGGACAGCTCACGCAAACGCCCGACGGCGGCCCCTTCCTCGTGTCGGGTGTGTACACTTATTCGCAGGCGGGGCAGTATCCGGTCAGTGTGACGGTGACCAAGATCGCGACGGGGGACCAGGCTTCAACCACGTTCGTCAATGTCGCCTACTACGGCGAGGTGAGTACGGTCATCAAGACCTATTTTAATTACAACTCGTCGGTCTGGAAAAGCGGTAACGCCGGCTTCGATAACGCGATCAAGTTATCGATCCAGAACAACATCAACGTCTATGACAACGACAACAATCGACCGATCCGCGGCGGTTTCATCATGCCCGGCAATTCCATCACCACCTCGGGCATTGTCGATAGCAGCGCGATAACGAACGGGGAGAAGGATACGCGGCAGGCACTGGCAGCCATCGGTTTCACGGACATCTCGTTTAACTACAAGGCTCAGATCTTCTACGAGGTTCTCGATACGACAACCGGACGGGTAAATGTGACCGTGCGAATGGCCGTCGACGTCACGGCGACGGATAACATGAACAAGACCGGCACCGCCCGCTCCTATTTACGGGGCTGGCCCAGCTTCCAGTACACCAGCCCGAAGTTCGAGGGAGCCACGCTACGAAATGTCCGCGCGCCAAACGTCAACTCTCCGAATTTATACGAGTTCAAATAGGGCGCGTCGCCGATGCGCCGCGACATCAAAGAAGTTCAACTTTTCGATATCGAGTCCTCCAGCCGGCTGGAGGACTCGTTTGTCCGGCGGTTGGGGCCGAACCGGTAGTTAGTATTTTCTAAGAGACATACCGATGTTACCTACTCCGCTTCTTGGCCTTCTGTGCTGCCTGCCGATCCTCGGTTTCAACCTGCCACTCGCTACCAGTGCCGATGCACCTGCGCCCAAGCCGGTTCACACCTTCGAGGCGCCCGGGCTGCGCGGTGCCGCCTTCTCCCCCACGGAGCGATTGCTAGTTACCTGGGAACAAAGATTCAAGGAGCAACCGGGGCGCGTCATTCTTTGGGAGATGACCATCGGCAAAAAGCGGCGTGAATTGACCGAGCACGACGGGGAGGTCTGGGGCGCGTCGTTCTCCCTGGACGGATCGCGCCTGGCTGCCTGTGGTCAGAGCGCCGAGGACACGACAACCTATGTATGGGACGTGAAATCGGGGAAAAAGATTGTCCAAGTGAGTAGCAAATATGGCATGAGCCGTGTCACCTTCTCACCGAACGGCCAATCGCTGGCGACGAGCGGCACGGATCGGATCGTGCGGGTCTGGGATATCAAGTCCCAGAAGGTCATCGCCTCCCACACCTGTGACGAGATGGTCAACACGGTGGCCTTCTCGCCCGATGGTCGTCTGCTGGTGGCAGGGTGTGACGACGGCGCCGTCTGGGTCTGGGGGGAGGACGGCCAGCCAAAAGGGCGAAAGCTCCGCGCCCATGCCCAAGATGTAAGGGCCGTCGTTTTCTCTCCGGACGGCAAGCTGCTGGTGTCCGGCAGCCTCGACCGGACCTGCATCGTCTGGAAGACGGAGGACTGGAAGCCGGCGAAAGTATTGGAGCCTGCACAGAGCGGAGTGTTCTGCCTGGCTTTTAGTCGGGACGGCAAGATGCTCGCCGCGGGCAGTGCGGTGTCTATTCCTCCCGGCGTAGAGTTGAAGGATGCGTCCACGGGTTGTGTGACCTTCTATTCAATGGAAAAGTTCGAGAAAATCGGCACCTTGCGACCTCACGTGGCATCTGTCTTATCCGTGAGTTTTAGCAGCGACGGCCAATACCTGGCCACCATGGGCGGCGAATCTTTCCTCGGCGTCGGGAAGGCCTCAGCCAAGGTGTGGAAGATGGAAGACGTGTTGCCCCGGAACGCGCGCGATTAACCCATTTTCCGCGCGTCTGGCGGACTTTTGCACACGGGCTAAGGTCGCGTCCGCTCCTCATGACGGAAAAGGGGACGCGGACAGATTGGCATCTGGTCGCCCACGCTCTGGAGCCGCGCGACGCCGAGCGTGGGCTGCGCCTCATTCAGAAGGCGCTGCAGAAGGAACCGAACGCCTCGCTCTATCTGAACACGCTCGGCGTCGCGCAGTATCGCAACGGGCTGTACGACGAAGCCGTGGCCACGCTGGAGAAGAGCCTGGCCGCCGGCAAGGGCGACTGGGATGCGTTCGACCTGTACTTCCTGGCCATGTGCCACGCCAAGCTCAAGAAGCCCGGCCAAGGCGCAAGAGTGCTTCGACGCCGCCGTGAAATGGCACGACACTCGCCGCGAGAAACTGGACGCCGAGCATCAGACGGAGCTGGGCGAGTTCCGCGCCGAGGCGGAGAAGATATTGAGGAAGCCGCCGGGTTAGAATTGTCGGAAAAACCTCGGAGCTCGGCCATCCTGGCCGCAGTGGGGTGAAAGGTGTTGTTTTTCTACGAGCCGCGACCCTTAGGGAGCGTTATTCGCAACGTCGCGCCAACGCTCCCTAACGGTCGCGGCTCGTA
>JBBQPD010000457.1:0-5491 GCA_038331535.1 Gemmatales bacterium
CCGACCTGCGCGGCATCGGGCCGGAATGGTTCGCTTGCCAGTGTGATCCGGCCGGGCATCCCTGACTTGTTGACTTCGACGACGTAGGTTGCCACCTGCTTTTTCACGCCGATGACGACAGCCCCGGTTGTCGAGATGAGGGCGAGAATCATCGAGCCGAAGGCGATATAGCGCCAGTTGCGCGCTTGAACTCGCGCCGATCCGATCCGATCGTCCCACGCGGCTGCCGCCCGTGCGTAGGGATTATGGTTGTCCGGTGCTTGCGTGCGGCCGTAGCTCGTATTCGTGTTGGGTAAACTCATGTCAAAGGCCCTCCGCTGGTTGAAGAACCACCTGTCCCGCCCTTGCCGCTGCGAGCGTTGGTGGGTCCGGGTACGCGACTGGCCGCATTCGCGGCGCCAGTTCCGGCGGACTTCGTCGATGTGGCACTCGATGCGGTAACAGTCGACGCAACCGCGGCGGACTTGGTTACAGCCCCGGCACCGCCACGGATTTTGTTGATGACGGCGCTTCCCGCCGAGGCGATCAACGTTGCTCCCTTGGTCGGAACCGCCGCGGCGGCCCTGACCGCCATCAGGGCAGGGCGCGAACCGGCGGCGCCGGCGGTTGTGTTGAGAGCAACCGCCGTCGTGTTGATCGCCGTGCCCACGCCCAGGCTCGGTCCACCGATAATCAGATCCATTGCGAGCCGAGAAGCGACCAGCGAAAAGACCATCAGGAGCAGCGCCGCCAAGGCGATACAGAACGCTTCATATGTCGTCACGGTTTGGCCGGCCGGCACCTTGAGTGATTGAAAGATGTTGTTGCCGACACCCAGGACGAGTGTGAGAACCATCAGCCGCACGCCCGAGCCGACGACCCACCCCAACGGCCGTTCGGCAATGAAGGCTGTCTTGGACAACACCGCAAAAGGCACGAGCACGAACGCCGCCAAGCTGCCGAACTTGAATGTTAGTAGCGCCATCACCACCTGAATCGTGATGACGCAGAAGGCCGCGATGATCGCGGCGACGGCAATCGCGAGGAACGCGATTTCCGGAAAGTTCTTGAAGAACGCGACCGGACCAGTGAGTCGCCCGATCTGGTCCATGAGGGGTTGCGCCGTCGTGTAACCCAGGTACGCGATATTTCCCGGCTGTTGCGTGTAGTACGTGGCGCCGTCGAAGCCGCCGGCCTTGAGCCCCAAATCCATGAACGATCGGGCCAGCTTGTCGGTCAGAACTTGCCAGTTCTGCACGATCCAGGCGAACAGTCCGATGTAGACGATCTTGCGGGCGAATTGGGCGATGACATGGTCATCGCTCAGCGCCCACAGCGCCGCCGACCACATGATGCTCAGGATGATGAGAATGTTCAGTAGCCGGGTGACATCGCCTTTAATGAGGCCGAAGCCGGTATTGATTGCGTTGACGTACTGGTTCGCCACGTCGTTAATCAGATCGGGGCCATAGCCGCCGATCGCCAGGATGAATGTCGTCATCGCGCTCACCTCCCTCGGAAATGTCCGAGTGTTCCAAGAAAATGCACGCCTACTGCCCGGCGAGCGGAAAGGCGTTCACCAGCGAGGTCGTTGGCGGCGCTGGATTGTCCCACTCGCCGCGCACCGCTTGGCGCTGCTGCTGGCCGTAGGCATCTTCCGCCTGATCCTGCGCGTCACGTTCAGCGTCACCGCGCGCGTCGGTGATTTCTTGTGCTTGAAGGGTCTGGAGCTGCGCTACCACCGTCGCCAGTTCTTCGTTTCCGGCTTGCATGGCGGCGGTCGCGCCGGGAGCGGCGTTGGACTTCTCCACATACTGGCCGATGCGCTGGGCCGTCGGCGCGAGGTTCAGGTAGGTATCGTTCTGCACGGTGCGGTTTTCGATGAGGACGTTCCGCTCCGCCTGATCCCATCCGGTTCGCATCGTCTGGATCGTTCCGTCGGACATGCCGGCATAGTTGCCGGGGTCGGACGGGTATTGTTGGTCGAGGGTGGTTCCCGGATCGGTGGAGGAATAAGTCGTGCCGGCTTGACCGAAGACCTGTTGCCACACGTTCATGTTCTGGAGGATTCCGGTGAGTTGGCTGAAGTTCCAACTCTGGAGCATCGCGAGCTGGTTTTGAATCTGCTGCTTGAATTGCTCGACGAGCTGCACTTCTTGAGCGACCTGTTCGACCGCCTGCACAAAATTGGTCGGGTCAAACACGATGTCGGCGAAGGCCGCCGCGGGCACGAACAGTCCAACGGAGGCAACGGCAATGAGAATTCGTTTCTTTGAGCGGGTCATGGGGAATCTCCAATCAAAAAGTATTTTGGTTTCGACGATCAATCAGTTTTGGAACGGAACGGTGACCGACCCTGTCGGTGGCGCCGGGTTGTCCCAACCGGCGCGAACGCGGCCTTGCTCCGCAGCGGCGTAGGACAATTCCGACTGTTGGCGCGCTAGTCGCTCGGTTTTCAATCGGGACCGCGCGGCTTTCAGCGTTTGCAGCTTGGCGAGTTCGCCTGATGCAACGGCAAGCAAATCGTTGTGGGCCTGCACGGCCGCCGTCTCTCCGGGCGCGGCGTTCGATGCCTCCACGATTCCCTGTACTTGCTGCCGCGTCGTGTCCATGTCGCGGTAGACTTGGTTCTCCAGTTGCCGGTTCTCCGCCAGCGCTTGCCGCTGGTTCGCTGTCCAAGCTGCCGCGTCAGACTGGAATTGATTCCAGGTAGCGCCGCTCATATCGGCCGGGAATCGCGCATTGAGCTGGCTCCCGGGATTGGCCGTGCCGTAGAGACTCGCGTCGAGCTGTCCTTGGATGCCCGCCACGACCGCGGGAACATCGGGCGCAACGCCGCCGCTCAGGTGGGCCAGTTCTTGAAGCTGGTTTTGCACCTGCTGCGCGGCCGACTCGACCTGCTGGACGAGTTGCACCACCTTCTGGACGTTCTGAACAAGCGCCTGTGGATCGAAAATGATCGGGTCGTACCAGCAGGCCGCCGCCCGGCGAACAGGCCCGAAGGCCAGCGCCGTGCCGATCGCCAGTGCGAATGCCGCGAGTGCCTTACGCCGTTGCCGGCGCGACTTGGGGGTTGTCGGATTCGACGCCGCTGTATTGGAGTTCGAGTTGTGCATCGTCAGTCCTTTCGTGTTGGAATTTCGTGAGAGAGTCCGCCCAGTGATTGAGGCCGCGTGCCTCAAGGTAGGCGGCAGTAAAATGCTCGCGGCCGTGATCTCGCAGGACGTTGTTGATTCGGGCGTGGTCCTGCGGTGAGCCGGCGGCGCAGAAGGCGAGTGCGAGTTCGCCCAAGCCCAGTTCAAACAAGCGGTTCCCCTCGCGGCTCTGGTAGTAGTAGTCCTTCTTCGGGATCGACTGCTGAAGGATTTGCAATTGCCGCTCGTTCAGACCGAACGACTCGTAGACCTTCCGCGTGCGCTCTTCCATCGCGTTGCCGTTGGGCAGGAATATGCGCGTCGGGCAGTTTTCAATGATCGCCGGCGCGATCGCGCTGTCAGCGATATCCGACAGGCTTTGGGTGGCGAAGATGACGGCGACGTTCTTCTTGCGAAGAACCTTGAGCCATTCGCGGATCTTGGCGGCGAAGAGCGATTCCGTGAGATACAGCCACGCTTCGTCGAGGATCATCAGTGTCGGCGAGCCATCGAAGCGTCTTTCCAGCCGGCGGAACAGATATGTCAGCACCGGCAGCAGCGCCGACCGGCTCTGCATCAGATGTTCCATCTCGAACGCCTGCCAGCGAGCGACGTGCTCATTGTCGCCATCACCGAGCGTGTCATGATTGGCGTCCAAGAGCCGCCCGTGAGGGCCGTCAAGCGTGTAGCTGCGCAGGGCCTGCCGCACACCGGCGTCCTGCACAATGCCGAGGAGCGTGCTGAGCGTGCGCTGAGGACGAGGCATCGAGGCCAGATTTGTGAGCGCAGCCCAAAGTTCTTGTTTCGTCGCCGGTGTGACTTCCGCTTTCTCCCTGTGCAGCAGGTCCAGCAACCAATCCTGCGCCCAGCCAAGTTCAGATTCATCATCAATTCCCGCCAGCGGTTGGAAGCAAATCTCTTCCCCTTCGCCACCGAGATCGTAGAAGTCGCCTTCCATCGCCAGCGTCATTGCCCGGCAGCTTGCGCCCTTGTCGAAGATGTAGACTCGTGCGCCCGGATACCGCAGCCATTGGCAAGTCAGCAGGTTTAGGAGCGTGCTTTTGCCGGCGCCGGTAGGTCCGGCAATGATCGTGTGACCGACATCGCCTTGATGCAGCGACAGACGGAACGGTGTCGAGCCTTTCGTGCGCGTGACCAGCAGCGGCGGGCCATTCAGGTGGGCGCATCGCGCCGGACCGGACCAGACGGCGCTGAGCGGCACCAGGTCACAGACGTTCAGCGATGAAACCAGCGGCCGGCGCACATCGGCATAAGCATTGCCCGGCAGGCTTCCCATCCAGGCTTGCACCGCGTTGAAGTCTTCGATTTCCGATACCAGGCCGATGCCATCCACGACCTGTTGCACGTCCCGCGCCTTTTCCGTCGCGGTCTGTTCGTCTTCGTCCCAGATCGTGATCGTGAGCGTGAAGTCGCCGAACGAGCAGTGGTCGCCGCCGAGTTCCTGCAACGCATCGTCCACATCTTCGGCCTTATTCAAACTGTCGGAATCCTCCAGCTTGCTTTCTTGTTTGGTGATCGCCTCTTTCAGCAGCGTCACCATCCCCTTGCGTTTGGCGAACCATTGCCGCCGCAGCTTGTTCAAATGCCGCGTCGCCTCGGCCTTGTCCATCGGCAGGAAGCGCCCGACCCAACGGTATTCGATCGGCAATTCGTTCAGGCGGTCCAAGAGACAAGGGAGCGTTCGATTGACGTACGCCCGAACGGAGACTGTTTTCAGGAACAGCCGACCGAGCCGCGGGGAGAGACCGCCGGCAAGAGGACGGTCGGTAATCATTTCGTCGAGGTAGAACGGCACGTCGGGCACGGCGACCGTCAATCGCCGGTCCGAGACGCAGGAATGCAGATAGGTCAGCGTTTCCGAATCGTCCAGGGGGTGAACTTCCGGCATGAACGATGACATCAAGTTCACCACCTGATCGTCCTGCCCGAGGAAGTGATCGTAGTGGGCGCGGTAGGAGACTTGTCCGCCGCTGGCCTTGTTCGGCCGTTCGATGAAAAAATCGCCGAGCCGCGCCATTCCCTCAGCGGGAGGCAGATAGGTGAACGTGATGAAGCACCGGCTCTCAAAATGCAGGGCCTCCGCTGTAAAGACGTCCCGGCGCTCCTGATCAATCATCGCCGCCACAGGATTGGGAAACTCACAGGCTGGATATGCCGGGGCAGACCGCCGCGACGCCTCGACATGGACGCCCCAGTGCGACCCAAGCCGCCGCAACACGTTGTTCATCCTTGCGCGGGCCGCGACCAATTCATAAGGCGTGGAGCTGTCCAGGTCCGGGCCGCGAAACGCGACCGTCTTCTGAAAGCTGCCGTCCTTGTTGAGGACAACGCCGGGACCGATGAGGGCCGCCCAGGGA
>JBBQPD010000458.1:0-5488 GCA_038331535.1 Gemmatales bacterium
CCCAGCGCTCCCTGACGGTCGCGGCTCGTTAACGACTCACGCGGCACTGCGTGCGCCTGCTTCGACTTGATAGACGACCGGAAGCGGCCGACGAAAACCGGCGTGCGGTACGACCGGCGCCCGCCGATCGAGGAGGTCGTCGATGGCCTGGAGGCGCGGCATCAGTCCGCGACCGTTGGCGATCTGAATGGCCAACCCCGGCCTGGCGTTCGCTTCCAGCAGCATCGGCCCTTCCTGCTCATCGACGACGATGTCCACGCCGACGTAGCCCAACCCCACCGCCTTCGCCACGCGCCGCGACATATCGAGCACGGCGGGCCAGTACGGCACGCGCAGGCCGACGACCGGCAGGCCGGTATCGGGATGGCGCTCGACGAAACGGTTGCGCTGGACGGCGTGATGCGTGATGCCCGACTCCAGATCGACGCCGGTGCCGATGCCGCCCTGGTGCAGGTTGGCCCGGCCGTTCGACTCTTTCGTCGGCAGCCGCAACATCGCCATCGCCGGTTCGTTGCGGTAGAGGATGACACGCACGTCGGGGATGCCCTTGTAGGTGATCGCCGCGAACGTCGGGTGCAACCGCACGCGCTGCTGCACGATAACCGTGTCGGGGTGGCCGCCGAGCGAATACATGCCCGAAAGGATATCCGAGAAGTATTGTTTGAGCGCGTCGAGCGGCATCCGTTCGCCATTATGGCGGATGTAATTTGTGCCTTCGCGGCCGACGATGACGAGGACGCCGCGACCGCCGGACCCGCAATTCGGCTTGACAACGAAATCGGCCCGCTCACCCAGCACTGCCGGCAGTTGGCGCAGCGTCGCGTAGGACGAGACGGCGGCGTAGACCTCCGGCGTCGGCACATCGATCGTTTGGCACAGTCGCGCCATGCGCAGCTTGTCGTCGACGAGAGGATATTTCGCGCGCGGGTTGTGGTCGAGAATGCAGGCGGCATTGCGGCGATTCATGCCGAGGATGCCGAGTTCACGCAGGCGCTTGGCGGCGCGGAATAGCCAGAACATGGAGGGAGACTCCTCACTTCCGCCGCTTGCGGCTTAGCGGCGATCCCTATGCGAAGCCGCAAGCGGAAATCGCTTACTCCGTCACTACCGATAGCGTCGGCCCTTGCTTGATGAAGTCGCGGAAGCGGAACAATTCCATCAGCCGATAGCCCGTGTAGCGGCCGATCAGCAGCTGCGCCGCCATGATGAGCAGCACCGTCTCCGGATAACAGAACAGATGCCGCACCAGCGCGTGGACGCTCACGACCAGCGCGATCGTCACGGAAATAATCATTGTGTACAGCAGCGTGCGGAACGAGGACGCCGTGCTATCTTCCGTCTCCAGCGTCCAGAAGCGTTCGACCATGCCGGTCAGAATCACCATCGGGAACAGCGAGATATATTTCGTCGCCGGCAGGTCGAAACGGTTGGCGGCGACGACGGCCAGGATCAGCACAATCACGATCAGACTCAGCATCACGGCGATGCGCGGCACCTGGAGCAAGTGATAATGGTCCAGCACGCGGCGCATGATCCAGCCCACCAGCAGAATCGACACGAAGACGAGAATGCCGGGCAGGCCGTGAACGTCGCGGAAGGCGAGGCCAACCAGCGCCGGGGCGAAGGTGCCGAAGCTGATGAGGCCAATCAGATTGCGATAGACGCAGATGACCAGCGCCGCCGCCGGCAGCAGCAGCAGGAACTCGACGAGTTTCTGTTCCGAGGGCGGCAGCATCGTCAGCGCCGAGGCCCGGAAGAAGCGCTTGCACGCCGACGCCGGGGCGCCGTCCAGATCTCCGGGCGCGGCGTGTTCAATCAAAAAGGCGTAATCGAGGTCTTTGACGTTCTTGCCGCGCACCACCGGCACCTCGCCGAAGGAAAGGACGAGGTAGCTCCCCGGCACTTTGCCGAAGTGGTGGTGGAACGGGTCCATCGGCACCCAGCGATCGCGGACCCAGGCTTCGACCCAGGCGTGTGCCCGCTGCTCCGGCCCTTTCTGCAAGGTTAAGCCGGTGACGAGACGGGCCGGGATGCCGCGGTGGCGCAGCAGGCCGGCCAGCAAGCGGGCCTTCGCGGCCGGGTCGCCGCTCTCGGAACGCAAGCAGTCCGCCGCTACAATCACAGGTTCGTCGATGCTCGGGTCGTTCTTGATCTCGTGTTCGACAAAGTGATAGAGCGCCTCCGCCATGTCCGCCTTGACGTTCACGCCCTCGGTCAACTCACGGGCCTTGTTCTCCAAAAGTTCGACGTCGGCCGCGTTGCGAGCGGTACGGTCGAGGTGTTCGCCGGCGTGCGGCGGCGCGTAGAGACCGCTTTCCGCGCGCGTCATCGACGTGCTCGGATGGGCTACCTCCAGGGTGACGTAGGATTCACAGCGCGCGCGGAATGGGCCTGCGGCTTGACCCGGTCGGAGCGTCCAGAAGACTGAGCGGCGGTCCGGGCGATTGACCTCCGGCGGTTTGCTGACGAACTGACCGCTGCCGAACTCCTCCTTCAGGACGTGCTGCCGGCCCATGTCGAGCGGGGCGGCGGTCACGACGCGCGCCTCCCCCTGGCTCTGGCCGCGCACCACGAGCGTTACTTTCCACGTGCTGGGGCCGGCCGGCGTCTTCACTTCGTCGCCGAGCACTGCGTAGCGCGTGGACATCATGGCGATCGCGATTGCCGCCAGCGCCGTCGCTGTGAGAACGCACAGGGTCGTCCGTGACATATTTCGCGAACCTCCGAAATGCCGCTTGCGGCTTGGCCCTTGTCGAGTGCGAAGCCGCAAAGCGGCAGGACGGGTTTATCGATTACTCGCCCGCGCCAATAACGGTCGGCTCGTTCCGACTCGGCGCGGTCTCCCATTTGACGTGGAAGCGAATCTCGTCGTCGTCCTTGGCGCGCGGCTCGACCAGGAGATAACCAACGCTGCGGCGCTCGTCCCAGTTGAAGACCCAGTGCGACGACGGCAGCCGACTACTGAGCTGCGGGACGAAGCCCGTTTTCGCCTTTGGCAACCGCACTTCCGCGAAGACAAACGGCACCAATGGCTGGCCGTCTTCTTGCCTGTCCTTCCGCAACAAGCCTGCCAGGCGGGCGTTAGCAGGCATCTGCACCTGATACTTTCCCGACGTAACCTTTTCAAGCCGTTCGTTGGGCACCTGCATTGTGATCGTGTCGCCGTGGACCGTGTGCGCGACCGGCTTCACGGCATCGTCGGGCCGTTCCGGGCGCGGCATCACCAACGTCGGGTCGCCCCAGAGGGTGAACGCCCAGGCCGCCCGCAAGTTCGCCCCGCCGCGCGTCGCGTCCTTGCCCAGCCGCTTTTCCTTGAGCAGTGAGTAGGCGATGAGAAAGTTCTTGGCCTGGCGCAGCGAGGCGCCGACCGACTGGCCGTCGTAGAGCAAGGCATCGAAGAAGGCGAGCGAACAGGCGCCGCCCGACGCCGAGTACATCCGCGTCGAAGTGCCGATGACGCCGACGGCGCCGCGGCTCAGGAGCGGGTGGGCCTTGCAGTCCTTCAGCGCCAGGCAGCTCTGCAAAAACACCAGCGACGGCGGCAGCGGTTCGTCCCACCCCGGCATCGCGAAGTCGCGGATGAGCGTGCTATGGTGCCCTTCCCAGAGGAACACGTCGTTCTCGGTCACCAACTTGCGAACCGCGGCGCACTCCACGTCTTTGCCGAACAGAGCCGTCGTCTGGTATCCGGCATTGCGGAGTTCGTTAACCGTGTTTCGAGAGAAGGCCTCCAGCAGCGGCAGGCCGTTACCGGGATTGCTGGCGACGAGGGCGCGCGGCGCGCGGCGTGACTCGGCAAGCAACCGTTGCCGGGCCAGGAGTAGCGGCACCGCGGCGCGGTCGTCGTGGAAGAGTCGGCCCACCGCGTAGGAAAACGGCTCGCACCCGGCCGGCGTCAGCGGCTCCATCTCGATGCGCTCGTCCTTGTCGGAAGGAATCGGGTTAGCGCGCTGCTCCATCGGAATCGCCTTCAGATCGGCGACGAGAATCAGCGACTCGACGCGGCGCAGCGGGGACCGCTTGCAGGAGGCTTCGACGATGACGGCGGCGTCCGTGCCGTCCTCGCCGGTGAGCAGGAGCGGCGCTCTCTTCTGCACGGCCAGCCACGGGGCCAGTACCGAGAGCGAGGAACCGGCCTTTTCATCGAACGGATTCGCGACGACCGCCGTGCGGATGGTCCCGTCCGCCGCCAGTCGTTCGACGCGCAACCGGGCGATGGCGCGCGCGTCGGCCAGCGTCGTGCAGTGGTACTCGCTGAGTGTCGGCGCAACCCTTTTGGCGGCACCGACGAGGTAGATGTCGTGCGTTTTCCATTTGGCGACAAGCTCGCGCAGCAAGCCCGTCTCCCCGCGGCGGCCTTCAAGGATGAAGAGCGGCGCTCTCAGCGTTCCGGCGAGGCAGGCGGCCTGGAGAAGTTGGCCGCGCGGCTCGGCGGAACAGACGACAACCTGTTCTGCTGTGGGAAACAACCGTCGCCACAATTCCAGCGGCGGACCAGCGGACCACGGCACGACTGGTTCGGCCGGCACCTTCAGCCGATCTTCCAACTCGCGCACGCCCTCGGGATACCATCCGACGGGCACAACGCGGCCGGGCCGATAGGCGGCCAGGAAGGCTGCGGTATAGGGCGACAGGCATTCGGAATCGAGCAGCAAGACAGCGGCCGGATCGGCGGCGGCGAGCGCGGCGCCGAACTGAATCAGGGCCGTGTCCGACAGTCCGCGCCCGAGGTAAACGGATCGGGGGGCGGGAAGCGTCTCGGCCGCGCCAAGGCGGGCCGGCGTCATGGGCAAGTCGCGGGCGCCGATCAGTCCGAAGGCGAGCCAGGACCACAGGGTAAGACCGAGCGCGCGCGCAAGCGATCGCTTCACGATGGGGGATCCTCAGGGCCTCTGTTCCGGTGCGAGGCTGCGGGCCTCGCCGCGACCGGCCGGGCTAGGAACCCGGCGCGAAATGCCACGGCCGCGGGGGGCATGATGCGCGCGCGATGCGAAAAATGCCAGCTGAGTCTCAAGGCCGATTCTTTAGAGCGCCGAGATTCGCTTGCTCGCGGGGGCGCGGCTATTTAGCATAAATATCGTGAATCAACGGCGAGCCTCCCGCGTAAGCGGGGGGAGGAGTGTGTCTCGACGGTGTCCTCCCCCCGCGTAAGCGGGAGGCTCGCTATATCTTAGTGGTCCGTTTCACAAATAACGTCGTGGTTAAGATAGACCTTTGGTATAAGGAGGTGAATCCCCAAAAGATCCCGGCACGGAAAGGAAGCCGCTCTGCCAGGTCCAGTGCCCACGCGTTGTACCTTCCCCGACGATTTCTTGCGAGAGGCACGTGACAGCGTTCGCCGACGTACCGCGGCGGGCGGGGTTGTGCAACGCTTTCGGCTGGTGTGGCTCCTTCAGGAGCAGCCGGACCTGCGCCACGAGGACGCTGCCGCGGCCGTCGCTCTGTCGCCGCGGCAGGTGCCACGTTGGCGCAAGCGTTGGGCCAACGG
>JBBQPD010000459.1:0-5486 GCA_038331535.1 Gemmatales bacterium
AGAAAGCTCTGATCGAAAAGACGGCCGGCGCGAGCTTGCACGCGCTCAGCTATCGCGACAGCGCCGCCGAGGCGCTGGCCCTGAAGGCCCAATACGAACATCTGCCGGAGGTGAGCCAGGTCGTCGAAGTCGCCACGCTGGTGCCGCCCCACCAGGCGGAGAAGATCGAGAAGGTGCGCGACATTCACCAGCGTCTTGCCGGGCTGCCGCCGCGCCACGTCCGCATTGCGCACGACCGGCCCAGCGTCGAGTCGCTGCGCAAACAACTCGCCAGGGTCGCCGGCACCGACGCCGAATTGCCGCGCGACGTGCGCCACGATTTGTGGCACCTCTACGAACGGCTCGACGGCGCCGATGAGGACGCGCTGCGCGCCTTCGACGAACGGCTGGCAGCGGACCTGTCGGAAGACCTGCACAAGCTGGCCGAGGTCTCGACGCCGGCGCCGATCGCGCTGGAGGAGCTGCCGCCGTCGTTGCGCGAGCGCTACGTCAGCCCCAGCGGCAAGTACCTGCTGCGCGTCTTCGCCAAGGATGGCCTGTGGGATTATCAGCCGCTCGAACATTTCACGCAGCGGGTCCGCGCCGTCGATCCCGAGGCGACGGGCAAGCCGTTCGGCACGGTCGAGGGTTTGCGAGCGATGAAGGACGGCCTGATCCGGGCCGGCGTCTACGCTTTCTTCGTGATCGCGGCGGTGCTGCTGCTCGACTTCCGCAAGCCGCGCTACACGCTGCTGGCCCTGGCGCCGCTGCTGCTGGGGGTGCTGCTGACGCTCGGCGTGATGGGGGCGCTCGACTTCCCGCTGAACCCGGCGAACATGATCGCCTTCCCGCTGATCCTCGGCGTCGGCGTCGATAACGGCGTCCACGTCCTGCACGACTACCTGCTGCGCCGCGACAAGACGCGCGGCGTCGTCAGCCACGCCATCGGCCGCGGCGTCCTGGTCAAGGCGCTGACGACGATGATCGGTTTCGGCACGCTGATGATCTCGTCGGAGCGCGGCCTGGCGGGCCTGGGCTTCATTCTCACTCTCGGCGTCTGCTGTTCGATGCTGACGGCTTTGGTGCTGCTGCCGGCGGTGCTGAGCTTGACGACGAAACGGCGATCCGTGGCGAAGCCGGTTCCGGCTCCTGTAGTGATTGTGGAGAGGCCGCTGCAACGTGCGGCATAACGTGTTTAACCGCGACCCATTCGGGGAGCGCGGGGCTGATGCGCTCCCCTGGGGGGTCGCGGCCAAACGAAGTTATTCCCGGTTTGCCACAACGAGTCAGAAAAGACATCAGGACACCCTCTTCTTCCCCCTTCGTCACAGGTTCGACCAGTATACTTGCCTACATGGCGTATCATTGATGTGTTCTGCAAGTTCGTCAGCAGCCTATTGCGGTCGGCTTGCGCAGGCGTTCGGTGGCGGAGGTTTCTGGTGTTCCCTCGTTTGATGGCGTACCTGTCCGGCCTCTTGCTTCTCGCCGGCCTTGCTTGCGCTGCGGTCGGATGGGTGATGTGGGTGCGTGCGACGGAGGCACGTTGGGAAACGCTTTCGTTGAGCCTCTCGCCCTACGTTTTGTTTGGATTCGGAGTGTGCGCCTTTCGCACCAGCCACCGGGGTTCGCTGGCCATGCTGTTAGTAACCATTCCGGCCGTAGCGTTGGGTGTTTGGGGATGGTGGCCGGAGATACCGGCGAACGGCGATGATGATATCGATGACCGGCTCTTCGCCATTTCTGTTTCAGTGGCGCAATTGTTTCTTGGCTTAATCGCTTTGTTCTGGGCCGGTGTTTGGTCGGACGGGGGAAAGGGGTCCGGTTCATTCATACAGGGCGATGAATGAAAGGGGGAAAGGAAGGGGGAAAGGGGTCCGGTTCATTTATTGAGGGCAAAAGGGGGAAAGGGGTCAGGTTCATTTATTGAGGGCGATACATGAACCTGACCCATTTTTTACGCTGTTCCTCCGGATCATCGACCTGAGCTTTCGACTGGCCCGAGTTCCCGTCCGACGGCAAGTGATTCGAGCGCAACGATATGGCGAACCGCGGACAAACGCATTATGATTGCAGGAGACGACGATGATTCAGCGACCCAACGCCGTCGGTTTGCTACTGTGTCAGCAGGCAATCGTTGAGGAGCACACCCGAAATCTAACCCTGGTGAACACTTTTCGTCATCTCGTGCTGGATTCGTTCCCGTCAGAATCGCGGCAAATCACGATACACGCCCTATTGACAGATGGCTTGGGTCCGATGACGCTCAACCTGATTGTGTCGCGACTCGATACGATGGATGAGATATACCAAAAGACCGGCAGAGTGACGTTCACCAACCCGCTCCAAGAGCGATTCCTGCTCATTCAAACGTCGCGATTATCGTTTCCTGGCCCCGGACGATACGAGTTTCGCCTGCTGGCCGATGGAGAATCCATTGCCCAGTGTGTCCTCGAAGTGCTACAACGGAGAAACGAACATGGATAATTTGCCGACGCCTCCCAAGCCAAACGAAATGGACAGCAGCAACGTCGAGGTCCTTGTACTCGATGGCGTGGAGGACACCACCGTCCGCCCGATGCGCGAGCCGTTCCGCTCCCTGGCCATCAAGAAGTACGGCCTCCCCACGGCGCCGACCCCGCCGTCGGAAGAGAACCGGTGCCAGCAGCCGAACCCGAGTTGAGTTTGCCTCATGGGGAAAGGGGTCACATGGGGAAAGGGGTCAGGTTCATTTATTGAGGGCGATAGATGAACCCGACCAGTTCTTTCCCGGCCGCCAACTCACGGAGCAAACATCTCCTGCAAGATGCCGAGGACCGTCTCCGCGGTCCTGGCATCAAGCCGCCCCATCTTCTTCACCAATCGAATGCGATCCACGGCGCGAAGTTGCTCGAGGACGATCTGGCCGTCCTTGCCCTTGAAACGGCAAGAAACGCGGGTTGCATAGGGCCGCCCTTGCGTCGTCATCGGGGCGATGATGACTGTTTGCAGGCGACGATTCATCTCGTCCGGCGAAACAACCAGACAGCGGCGCGTTTTCTGAATCTCGCTGCCGACCGTCGGATCGAGGTTGACGAGGTAAACGTCAAAGCGGTTTATTGCCATTCCCATTCGTCCTCGTCAAAACGGTTCGCGAGGGGTGTGCCTTCATCCAACAGGGCGTCGTCACCGCGGGCCGCCATTTGAGAGAACGATTCTTCCCAGCCCTCACGCGGCTTCTTTTTCACGGGACTGATGACAAGGGAATCCTCGCGCACGGAAATCTCGACCTGGCCGTTCAGGCCGGTTTGTTCGAGGAGCGGTTTGGGAATGCGAACGCCTCGCGAATTCCCGATGCGGACGATGTGCGTCTTCATGGCCGAGTCCTCCAGGTGATTACATTGTACCCACCTCGGAGGTGGTTTCCATCTTAAACGTCCATCCCCATCCGCTCACGCCCCCGCCTCCCGATACGGCACCCCCGCCTCATACAACCGCAACCGCGACTCATAATCCGCCTTCTCGTCCTCCCGGCACAGTTCCAGCGCCCGCCGCTGCCAGTGGATCGCCTCCTCGAAACGTCCGCCGGCGGCATACGCGACGGCCAGCGTGTCGAGATAGCCCGGCTCCTGCCAGTTCGTCAGCTCGCACGCTTTGCGGGCTTGTTCCACGGCCTTGACGGCGTCCCGTAGCTCCTCGCGCGGCGTCGTCGCCCACAGCCAGGCCAGGTTGTTGCAGGTGCGGGCGTCGTCGGGCCGCAGACGCAACGCCTCCAGGTTGTCGGCGACAGCGCCGGCGTGATCGCCGACACGCGTGCGAATACGGCCGCGGTTGTGCAGCGCCGCCAGGTCGTCGGGCGATAGGCGCAGCGCCTCGTCGAGGTCGGCTAGCGCTCCCGCGTCGTCGCCGAGGCGCGACTTGGCGTTAGCCCGGTTGAACCACGGCATGGCGAACTTAGGCTCCAGCACAATCGAGGTCGTGAAGTCGGCGACGGCCAGCTCCACCTCGCCGAGGCGGGAGCGGGCGTTGCCGCGGTTGTTGAACGCCCCGGCGTGGCGCGGTTCCAGACGAATCGCCTCGGTAAAGTCCGCGACGGCCTCGGCATCCTGACCGCGTTCGAGGCGGGCGTTGCCGCGGTTGTAGTAGGCCGCCGCGTAGTTCGGGTCGAGGCGAATCGACTCCGTGTAGTCGGCGGCGGCCTTGTCCGCGTCGCCCAGAGCGGCGTGGACGTTGGCACGGTTGAAGTAGGCGCGGGCGAAACCGGCGTCGAGCTTGATCGCCTCGGTGTAATCGGACAGTGCCTTGACATGCTCGCCGCGGTCGGAGTGCAGGTTGCCGCGCGCGTTCAAAGCATGGGCGTTTTTCGGGTCGAGGCGCAGGCCGGCTTCGTAATCGACCAGCGCCTTATCCGGTTCGTGGCGGCGGAGAAAGAGAGTGGCCCGGTTCAGCAGTGTCATCGCGTCGTTCGGCTCGACCTCCAGGCTGGCATTGTAATCGGCCAGGGCGCGGTCAAGCTCGCCCATCTGCGTGAACGTGTTGCCGCGGTTGGTCAGCGCGGCAGAGTCGCGCGAGTCCTTGCCCAGCACCGCCGTATAGTCGGCGACGGCGTCGTCGAGGGCGCCGCGCTCGGCGTGGACGTTGGCGCGGTTGAACAGGGCGGCGGTGTAGTCGGGGTTCAGCTCCAGCGTCCTGGTGTAGTCGGCAATCGCCAGGTCGTGGCTACCCTTGCGCGCGTGAACGTTGGCGCGGTTGTAGCGGGCCGACGCTAACTCGGGCGCCAGCCGCACCGCCTCGTCGAGGTCGGCCAATGCGAGGTCCAGCTTGCCGGAGTCGAAGTAGGCGTTGCCGCGCGACTGGTACGCGCCGAAGTTCTGAGCGTCGCGCTCGAGCGCCTCGGTGAAGTCGGCGATGGCTTCATCCAGGTGGCCGCGGCGGGCGTGCAGCAGGCCGCGGTCGAGGAAGAGAATCGCCATTGGATCGAGGTGAATGGCGGCCCCGAAGTCGGCCAGCGCCTTGTCAAACTGGCCGAGGTCGCCGTGGGCCAGCGCCCGGTCCCAGAGCGCCTTGACGTTGTCCGGTTCCAGCTGCAGGAAGCGCGTGAAGTCGGCGATAGCGCGCGCTGAGTCGCCGCGCAGAGCATGGGCCTTGCCGCGATTGCCGACCGCCCACGTGTGGCGCGGATTGAGACGAATGACCTCCGAATAGTCCGCGATGGCGCGCTCGTAGTCGCGCAGGACGAAGTGGGCGTTGGCGCGATTGAACAGCATCATTTCGTCGCGCGCGTTGATGCGGAGTGCCTCGGAATAGTCGGCGATGGCCTTGTCCTGGTCGCCCTTCTCGACATGGGCCAGGCCGCGATTGCCGAGCGCTTCCATGTCGCGCGGCTCCAGACGCAGCGCCTCCGTGAAGTCGGCGATGGCGTCGTCGCTCGCCCCGAGGCGCATGCGCGCCAGGCCGCGGCGGCGGAACGTGGCGGCGTCGGGCCGAATCCGCAGCGCCGACGTAAAGTCGGCGACCGCCTTGTCGATTTC
>JBBQPD010000460.1:0-5477 GCA_038331535.1 Gemmatales bacterium
AGCAAGTGTTTCGTCCATGCTGTTGGTGTGCAGGGATTGACAGCCGCCGAGTACCGCGGCCAGCGCCTGGTAGGCGACGCGGATGAGATTCACTTCGGGCTGCTTGTCCTGCAACGAACAGCCGGCCGTCTGGGCGTGGAACCGCAGCTTCCACGAGTTCTCGTTCTTCGCCCCATATTTGCCGCGCGCCGCCTCGGCCCACAGGACGCGGGCGGCGCGATACTTGGCGATCTCCTCGAAGAGGTCGTTGTGGGCGTTGAAAAAGAAGCTGAGGCGCGGGGCGAAGTCGTCGACGTCCATGCCGCGCGCGAGGCAGGTCTCGACGTAGTGGAAGCCCTCGGCGAGGGTGAAGGCGAGTTCCTGCACCGCGGTCGAGCCGGCCTCGCGAATGTGATAGCCGCTGATGCTGACCGTGTTCCACTGCGGCACATTCTGGGCGCAAAACTCGATCACGTCGCACACGAGGCGAACGTGCGGCTCCGGCGGAAAGACGAACTCGTTCTGGGCGTGGAACTCCTTGAGGATGTCATTCTGGATCGTGCCGCGCAGCCTGCGCCAGTCGATGCCGCGATCGCGGGCGTTGGCCAGGTAGAAGGCCATGACGACGATGGCCGGCGCGTTGATCGTCATCGATACCGACACGTCGCCGACGTCGATGCCGCGGAACAGCTCTTCCACATCGTCGAGCGTGTCCACGGCGACGCCGAGTCGGCCGACCTCGCCGAGGGAACGCGGATCGTCGCTATCGAGGCCCATGAGCGTCGGCAGGTCGAACGCGGTCGAAAGGCCGGTCTGGCCCTTGGCGAGCAGGAAGCGAAAGCGCTCGTTGGTCTGACCGGGCGAGCCGAAACCGGCGAACTGGCGCATCGTCCAGAGCCGGCTGCGATACATCGTGGCATGAACGCCGCGCAAGTACGGGTACTGGCCGGGATAGCCAAGATCGACGTAGGGGTCGAAGCCGTTGAGACTTTCGGGCGTGTACAAGGGGTCGATGGGCACGCTGCTGACGGTGGTCGGCGGCTGGGGACGCGGCGGAGCGACGGCGGCTTCTTTCTCCCAGCGTTCGCGGGCAGCGGTGTCTGTTATGGTAGCCATGGGCCTCCTCCGTAGTACGCGCGGCAGAACGATCAACCTTTTTTCGCCCCGTCGAATGCTTTCAGACAGATTTCCAGATACTCTCGGCTCTTGGCGGGTGCCTTCGCCAACGCCTCTCGGAGCGGCGGGACGACCTGCGGCCCGATCCGGAGCAGACAATGGAAGGCCGTCAGGCGAACCTCGCGGCTGTCGTCTTGCGCCGCGACGATCAACCCTGGTATGGCGTCGGCCGAGATTCGTGGCAGTTTGCTAAGCGCGAGTGCCGCCCCGCCGCGCATGACGGCGTCCTTCGAGCGCAGGTTGTCGAGCAGAGCGGGTTCGGCTTCGACGGGGACCGTGGCCAATTTGCCAAGACAATAGACAGCCTCTTCACGAACCTCTTCGTCCGGATCCTTCAGCGCCCGAATCAGCGCCGTCACCGCAACCGGGCGCACGTCGCGATCGACGGCATCATCCGCTGCACGCTTGACGGCGCGCTCGTGATACTCCAATCCGGCGATCTCGTAAACGACCTCCGGCACGCGCCGCCGCACTTCCACGTTGCCGCTGTTGAAGCCGTCGAGGAGCGTTTGAAACAGGCGCCGCTTTCGCTCCCGACGTTTCGATTCGTCGTGGTAGGCGTTCGAATGCCAGAGGAATTTCAAGGCCGAGACCGCCGCATCACGGGTATCGTCCTCGGAATCATGGAGAGCCATCGTACCGAGTTCATTCCAGGCCTGGTCCGAGTCGAGGCCATACTCGCCAAGCTCTGTCGCAGCACGGGCCCGCACCGCCGCATCGGGATCATTCACGCGGCCGAGCGCGAAACGCAACGGCTTGCCCTGCCACCACTGCCAGGCGAGCAGACCGCCGGCGAGCAGGAACAGGAAGGAGTAGAAGACGATACGGCGGCGACGGCTCATGATAAGCCTCGGGTAGCGATCTCCGGCGCCGGCACGCCTTCGGACGGGGTTTCCGATGAAGAGTCGCCCTTCAGTCGTTCGCCGATTTCGTACAACTTTCCGTCGACAACGTCCGAATGGCCGCGAATCTGTTCGAGGGTAAGCTCGAACGCGATCAGTAAGTCGCCGATTTCTGCCGGGCTATGCTTCTCATCGAGCAGACGTGTCATGATCTCGTCCAGATCGCGCGCCTTGTCGGCGATCTGATTTAACGAAGTCGCCAGGTCTTCGAGAGGGCGCTCTTTCAACCCCGAGTCGCCGTTCAGCACCGCGACAATCTCCTTTGTGCGACGCCGACACGTCCTTGGATATTCGTCTGAAAGATTCATCCGTTCATTCCTCCCAGTTATTATTCACATCCTTCACGGTGTATCGAACCTGATGTTTCTTGAGGCGACGACCGTGATGGGGGTTCGGGATGACTGATGTCGTGTGCCCGCCATTTGGATCGCGAATGAATACTTTGCCATACTCGCTGGCATGAGTAGCCAGCTCGAACTCGAATCCTGCTATCCCGGCCCATTCGCGCATTCGATCCACCAGCTCCTGTGGCGACATTTCGCCGGACGGTTGTGGCATTTTCGGCCGGTCTGCCATGTTCGGAACCCCACCACTTGAGTCACCGAGTTTCCCTGGCCGAGGATTGACCGAGCAAGCCGCCAGCGACGAGCAACCGGAAGGAAAAGACGATGCGGCGGCGGCTCATGAACTGGCTCCGGTTTCTGCGGCCAGCTTCAACTTGGCGACGAAGGCGGCGTGTTCGGGGCTGGCGATGCCTTGTTGCACGACGCGGAGGACGGCTTCCATGTCTCCCGCGATTAGCGCGGCCGGATCGAGCCAGAGGCCGGGAAAGACTTCACTCCGAACGATGCCGTCTGACCCTGGCAAGAGCGCGGCATACTGCCCCCCGCGAAGACGGAACCAGTCGATAGCGCGATCCAGCACCCGCCAGATCAGATATTCCTGGACGCCGTTTCGCTGGTAATTCGGCAGCTTGACGGTCACGTCGTAATTGGCGCTGGTGGCCGCCACCTCCCCGGCAAACTCCGGGCCGCCGACGATGTACCCGTCCTGGTCGATCGTGACGCGCCCGCCGTGAGTCGGAAGGACAAGCAAGCAGGTGTCCGGCTGCGGCACACTGGTCAAATCGAGCCGCACGGTGGAATTGTCACCGCCGCGAACACCGGGGGTGAACATCCGATATGTCCCCAACCAGGCAATGAGATCGAAGTGCGGTCCGCCGTGATCCACGAAGATTACTGGGGAGGGCATGTAAACGACTCCGTCGATCAACTCGGCCTTTTTCAGCCGAGGCATGGCAAGATAGCGGCGCTCGAACTCATCGCGCGAAAGGCGGTCGCCGTTTTGAAGCGGGGGAATGCGCTCTCCCGCGGCTTTCTCGTGCATTTTCTTGGCCGTTTCGGGTATGGTCGCCATCGGTTTATCCTCTCGTCAAGCGAGTTAAGACAGACGCTCATCCACCAGTGCCACCGCATTGCGGCCGCCCAGGCAGAGCGACGCCAGGCCGCGATGGTCAACGAGTTCACGAGCCTTGATACCATACCCGTTCCATGACGTATTCCAATTCGTTGCGCAACGGGCTGTCTTCTTCCGACTCGTCGAAGCCGAACTCAAGCCAAAGTGCTTCGAGGGCGAAGTACGACTCTCGCGCCGTCATACCACCTGTCTGGTGACGGTGGACCAACTCCAGAAGAGAACGATGGTCTTGTCCGGAGTCAAGACCCGCGCGGAATTCCTCTTTGAGAGTCATGAGAACCTCAACATTTCACGATCCTTCGCCACTTCGATCTCGTCGCTTCGATGGCCTTCAAATATTCGTCCTATGCTATCGTACCGGAAGGCCCGATGGAAATATGCCTGTCTGTTGCACCGGGTTCCGTGTCTTCTCCGGCAATCAACTCCGGCCCGAGGTCGGAAATCTCGATCCGCCAGACCACGGTCTTCCGGTTGATGCCTCCCCATAGGACGGGCAGCGCGAAACGAGGTAATTCCTGGATTGTCGGAGCGCAAGAAAGCCCGTTCGCCTCATGGGGATTGAAAGCTGGGAGATGGACCAGCGCACTGGCATCGGGAACGAGATCCTTGTTTAGCCGGATACCCAATTTAATGGCTGCCGGCCCCAGCATCGGCATGCCGTCCACATCCTCGATCATCGCCCGATAGATTCCCTCGCCTGGGTCGCCATCCATGATAGCCCCTCTTTACAGCCGTTCCACCATCATCGCCACCGCATTACCGCCGCCCAAACAGAGCGACGCCAGCCCGCGCTTCAGGCCGCGTTGCTCCAGCGCATGAAGTAATGTTACCAGCACGCGCGCCCCCGAAGCGCCGATGGGATGGCCCAGCGCGATCGCCCCGCCGTTGACGTTCACGTACGCTTCGTTCAGGTCCAGTTGCTTCCCACACGCCCGCATCTGCGCCGCGAACGCCTCGTTCAGCTCCAGCAGATCGATCTCTTTCAGCGGCACGTTCGCCTTCTCGAGCACCTGATGGATGGCCAGCACCGGCGCCACGAAGATGTCCTTGGGCGCGACGCCGCTTGTAGCATAGGCAACGATTTTGGCGAGCGGTTTGATCCCCAGGCGCTCGGCGGCGCGCGCGCTGCCGACGAGCACGGCGGCGGCGCCGTCGCTCAGCGTTGAGGCGTTGCCGGCGGTGACGGTGCCGTCTGCGCGGAATGCCGGCTTCAGTTTCGCCAAACCCTCGGTCGTCGTGTCCGGCCGGAATCCTTCGTCGCGGCTCACAGTCTTCGCCTTCGGACCGCTGCCGACCGTGACGGCGATTATCTCTTTGTCGAACAGCCCTTTCTCCCACGCGGCGGCGGCGCGCTGCTGACTCTGGGCGGAGAAGCGGTCCTGGTCGGCGCGGGTCACACTGCATTTCGACGCGATATACTCGGCCGCTTCGCCCATGTGCCAGTCCTCGAAGGCGCACCACAGGCCGTCGTGGATCATCGCATCGACCGCCTTCTGGTCGCCGTACTTCCAGCCGGCGCGCGTGCCGAAAAGCAGGTGTGGCGCCCGGCTCATGCTCTCCATGCCGCCGGCGAGGATCAGTTCGGCATCGCCGGCGCGGATCGCTTGCGCGGCGAGCATAACCGCCTTGAGGCCGGAGCCGCACACCTTGTTGACCGTGAACGCGGCGATGGTGTCGGGCAGGCCGGCCTTCAGCGCTGCCTGCCGCGCCGGGTTCTGGCCGAGGCCCGCCTGGATTACGTTGCCGACGATGACCTCGTCCACTTGACCCGGCGCCGCGCCGGCTCGCCGCAGCGCTTCGGCAAGGGCGACGGCGCCGAGTTGCGGCGCCGGCACGTCGGCCAGCGCGCCGAGATACTTGCCGATGGGGGTACGCACTGCGGACAGGATATAGGCGTCGATCATGGCAGCGTCCTTGATCGCGGGGCGGAGGGAGGGGACAATC
>JBBQPD010000461.1:0-5459 GCA_038331535.1 Gemmatales bacterium
ACTATTTTCAAGTCGCGCAATCTCTTTTCGTTTGGCGTTGACTTTTCCCCGCCTCGCGCTATACTCCGCCCCCCGCACAGGGAGTCTCGACGTTCGCCCCGCGCCCCCCGGCACGACCGTGGTCGTACCGGGCTACTACGCACGTTTCAAGGAGGAACCGTGTCACGAAGATCCGTCCTCCGCAGGCTGTTCGACCCGATCCTGGCCTTGTCGGTCCTTGCCGGGACACAGGTTAGCATGCCGCTGCTCGCCCAGGTTCCCGGCGGTCCGCAACCGCCGCGATTTCCGGGCACCGCGCCGTCCCCACAGGTCGTGCCGGCCGACTTCGCCGGCCCGCTCGGACAACCGTTGCGCTACGCGCGCAACGTCGCCGGTGAAGCCGCGCCGATCGTCCTCGCGGCCGATTCGATCGCTACCTGGTACGAGTCCGATCAGACCGTGGTCGTTCTGCTGCGCGGCAAGGCCTACGTCCAGCAGGGCACCGTGCAGGTTCGTTGCGATCAGGCCATCGCGCGGTTCGACCTGAAGAACCATCGCGACAAGGGCATCTGGCAGATGGACCTCTACGCCGAAGGGCAGGTCCGCCTCGACACCAGCGCCGACACCAAGGAAGGCGCCCGCGCCACCGTCGATCTGGCCACGCGCGGCGAGATCAAGCTGCACTCGGTCAAGGCCAAGACCGTGCAGCAGGCTCAGTCGGATGACCCGCTCTACCGGCGTGCTATCGCGGAACGGGCGCAGTCGTTCAATCAGCAGGGCACGATCCAGCCGGTCGGGCTGCCGTCGATGCCGGGCATGCCTGTGCCCATCACGCCGCCGGCTCCGCAGTATCGGCTGCCGCCGTCGGGCGTCACGCCCATGTCGCCGCCGCCGCCGGCAGCGCCGTATTCGTCGCCGTCGTCTCCCGCGCCGGTCAAGCCGCTCTCCGCGGCCCCGGCGTCGGGGGGCGACGTCGTTCGCGGTGCGATGCCGGACCAGGATCGGCCGGTGCCGTTCCTGATCGCGCAAGGACCACCGCCCGATCCGTCACCGCCCGCGAACAATGTGCCGGTGCAGCCTTCGCTCCCCGGGTCGCCTATCGGCGGCCCGGCCGCCATTGCGCCCCTCGGACCGCCATCGACGGCAACTCCACGCCCGACTTCCCAGCCGGTCCTCGGACCCGGCCGGACGTTCGCCGTGCGGCCGCGCTTCGGGACCGACTTTCAGCTGAGCGAGCGCGCGCTGGGCAACGGCGAGGAGGCGTACATCATCACGGGCGGCGTCATCATCAACTTCACCGGCGCTCCCCGGATCGGCCAGGTCGATCTGGAAGCGGACAAGTGCGTTATTTTCAAGCGCGGCAAGGCGGGCGCCGGCGGCGGTTTTCGCCAGACGCAGACCGTCGGCGATGACACGAAAATTCAGTTTTACCTCGCTGGCAACGTCGAGATTCGCGAACAGGATCCGAAACGCGGCGAGCGCGTCCTGCGCGCCGACGAAATCTATTACGACATCGACCGCAACGTCGCCATCGCTCTCAGCGCCCGGTTCGAGATGCGCCAGCCGAACCTTCCCGACCCGATCCAGTTCAAGGCCGACGAGCTGATCCGTACCTCCAAGGACACTTACGAGATTCTGCGCGGCGAGGTTTCCGCCAGCAAGCTGCCGTCCGATCCCGGCCTGAAGCTCTATTTCACCACGGCCACGATCGAAGAAAAATCATTACCCAAGCTCAGCATCTTCGGCCAGGAGGTGGTGGATCGCGCCACCGGCAAGACGATTATTCAGACCGAAGACTATATCCGCGCGCACAATGTCTTTTTCGAGCTGGAGAACGTGCCGTTCTTTTACCTGCCCTACCTGGCCGGCGACGCGCGCAACCCGCTCGGCCCGATCGAGAGCCTCAGCGCGGGTTACAACAAGATCTACGGCGCGCAATTTAACGTTACCTTGAACGCTTACGAATTGATCGGCATTCAACCTCTGGAAGGGACACACTGGCGCATCATGCTCGATGAGCTGACGGCGCGCGGTCCCGGTTTCGGCACGCAGTTCGAGTTCGCCGGCAAGGAGTTTCTCGGCCTGCCCTCCAAGAGCTACGACGGTTTCTTCCGGGGCTGGGGCATTTACGACCACGGCGAGGATAACCTGGGCGGGCCGCGTCCCGTGCCCTTCGTTCCCACGGCGTTTCGCGGCCGAGCGATCTTTCGTGAAGCCGTTTTTGATCTGCCCTACGGCTTCACCGTGCAAACGCAGCTCGCCGCCGTCAGCGACCGCAACTTTCTCGAAGCCTATTACAAGCAGGAATTCGACACCGACCTGAACCAGAACTCCTACCTCTACGTCAAACAGCAGGGCGATTACTGGGCCTTGACCGGTCTCGTCGGCGGCCGCCTCGGGCGCGAATGGATTACCGAGACCGAGTGGCTGCCGCGCGTCGATGGCTTCCTGCTCGGCCTGTCGCCTTTCGATCAGTTCACGTACAACGCCCACGCCAGCGCCGCCTACGCCCGGCTGCGCACCAGCAACGATCCCAATTTCACGCCCCTCAGTCCGACCGACCAGAACGACAGCACCGGACGCCTCGACCTGATCCAGGAACTCTCCCTGCCGTTCTATCTCGGTCCCGTCAAGGTCGTCCCGTTCGCCGAGCTTGACCTGGCCGGCTACAGCAATGACCTCAATGGCGACCCTCTCGGCCGAGCCTGGGGCGCGGCGGGCGTGCGCGCCAGCATCCCGTTCACGCGTCTGTTCCCCGACGCCCGCAGCGAGCTAATGAACGTCAACGGCATCAATCACAAGATCGTATTGAGCAGCAATTATCTCTACTCAAACACGACGGATGCGCACTACCTGGTACCCCAGCTCGACCGCCTGAACGACGATGCGGGCGATCAGGCGGTGCGCGACGTGCGTCTATTCGGCTACGGCTTTCTGCCCCCCGGCACGCGGACCGCCCTGCTCAACTCCCCGCTGTACGACCCGCAGGTTTACGCCATGCGCCGACTGCTGGACACCAATCCCGACTCACTCGACAGAATCCAGGTCTTGCAGCTCGACCTGCATCAGCGCTGGCAGACGAAGCGCGGCTACCCCGGTGCGGAACACATCATCGACTGGATGACGCTGGACCTGTCGGCGTCCGTATTCCCGGAGGCGAAGCGCGACAACTTCGGCAAGGCGGTCAGCTTCCTGGAGTACGACTGGACGTGGAACCTCGGCGACCGCACGGCACTGGCCAGCTCCGGCTTTGTCGATCCGATCGAGAACGGAGCCAAGATCTTCACCGTGGGGGCGTTCTTGAACCGGCCGGATCGCACCAATTTCTACCTGGGCTATCGGCAGATTGAGCCGCTGGAGAGCCGGCAGGTGAGCGGATCGGTGACTTACGTGTTCAGCCCCAAGTACGCGATGACGCTAGGCGCCGCATTGGACCTGGGTCCGTCGCACGCGCAGACCAACTCGCTGGTCATGTCGCGCGTCGGCACCGACTTGCAGGTGAACCTGGGCGTGACGTACAACTCGCTGCAACAGAACCTCGGATTCATTTTCGAGATCGTGCCCAACCTGCTGTCAGGCCGGATGCACGGCGCCGGCACCAGTACCCTCGGCGCCCTCTCGGGCGGCCGCTGATCTTTTCGTAACGAGCACGCGCGTTCGCAATCCCGTTCGAGGTCGTCATGGCCGTCTCGCCGCTCTCAGAGTCGTCTCGCGCTGCCGAAGCCTCTCCGCGTCCGCGCCGCTCCTGGAAAGACAAATTCCGCGATGCGCTGCGCGGCGTGAAGTTCGGCATCCGCGGCCACTCCAGCTTTTCCGTTCACTTCTTCTTCGCGACCCTCGTCCTGGCCGCCGCCGTGGCCCTGCAATGTTCCCTGGTCGATTGGTGTCTGCTGCTTGGCTGCATTGGCCTGGTGCTAACCGCCGAGTTGTTTAACAGCGCCGTCGAAACCCTGTTTCGCGGCCTGAGCGCGGAGATCAGGGATCGCACGTGGCGGAGTCTGGACATCGCCGCCGGGGCCGTGCTGCTCGCCAGCGGCATCGCCGTCGTCATCGGCTGTTTGGTGCTCGTGCCGAAATTGTTCGCCCTCTTCGGCGGGAAGTAAGCTTCTGATCACGCCGGCCGTTCGTCTCGTTTGTCATTTAGGCAGCGGCCGATTGAGCAATGCCTGCACCACCTCGGCGGTGCGGTCAATCGCCGCGTTGAGAAAGCGCTGCCCCTTCTCAGCCGTCGCCAGCTCGGGGTAACCGACGGCGCCGTGGTCGGTGCGCTGCAACATATCCTCGGCGACGTACAGGCCGCGCAGCACCGGGTTCTCACGCGGCAGGTCGTTCGCAATCGCCTCGCGCCGCACCAGGTCGGGTCGCAGGGCCAGCATCATGGAGGTCTCGAATTCGCAGGCGTGGCCCATGTTCTTGCGCGGCCCGTCCGCGAGCGCCGCCAGTTCCTGCGCCGCCAAATCCCAGTACGACGCCGCGCTCAAGAGCCGGTCCTGATAATCCGGCTGCAACAGCCGCAGCGCGACCTGCATTGTGTCGATGTTGCCGCCGTGGCCGTTGAGGATCAGCACACGCTGATAACCGTCGTCGAGCAGCGGCCTGAGCAGATCGCAGAGCATGTCGATGTGCGTGTCCACTTCCGCCGACAGCGTGGCGCCGAAGCGGAGATGATGGGCGCTGGCCCCAAACCACTGCGTCGGCAACAACAGCACCTCGCGCGGCAGTTTTCGTTCGACGCCCTCCGCGACGCCGGTGACGAGCACGGTGTCGGTGATGGTCGGCAAGTGATGGCTGTGCTGTTCGCACGCCGCGATCGGCGCCACCACGATCGTCTTGTCGCGCGCCACCTGACGGAGCAATGGGGAAGTCATCTCGGCGAATTTCATGAGTGGACTCCTCGAATAGGGAGCGACTCCGCGAACCACGACAACACGGCTGCTCGGGATCAATATCTCGGCACGGCGGAATCGACAGTTAGCGACCAGGCATCGATGCCGCCGGCCAGGGAGACGACATCCTTCAGACCCAGTCGCTCCAGCAGCGCCGCCCCGGACAGGCTGCGGATGCCGTGATGGCAATAGACCACGACGGTCGCCCCCTCAGGCGGCACAACCTCCGCGGCGCGGGCCAGAAGTTGATTCAGCGGCAACAGCAGACTGTTCGGTAATGCCGCCGCATCGTGTTCCCACGGTTGACGAACATCGATGAGATACACCGGCGCGTTCGCGTCGAGCCGTTCCTTCAATTGCTTGACGGTGATCTCTCGCGGCATCAGCGGACCTCGGGAGACGGGCTACAATGGACAGGGCTGGTGATGTGATGAGTATATTACTGCGGCGCGAAAGATCGGTACCTGTTAAGGAGCCGCGCACGCAGTAAGCGGGTTCTTAAGGAGCCGCGCACGCAGTAAGCGGGTTCTTAAGGAGCCGCGCACGCAGTAAGCGGGTTCTTAAGGAGCCGCGCACGCAGTAAGCGGGTTCTTA
>JBBQPD010000462.1:0-5458 GCA_038331535.1 Gemmatales bacterium
TTGAAGCGTGCGTAAACGACCAACTGTTCAGCGTGCTCGACGACCTCCAAGATAAAATCGATGCCCGGTCCATGAAGGCCGTATTCGACAACGGCGATGAAGTGTGCGTCGGAGACTTGCAGGTCTATCCCAGTACGGGAAACGTCTCGTTCAAGTTAGCAGCGGTTCCTGCCCAGAGCGCGCGGTTCGTCTCGCGGGAAGTACCCAAGACGGCCTGATAACAATCGAGGAACCCCTCATGGCCGAGATGACCATCACCCTGCGGCGCGACCCGCAGACGGGCAAGCAGAACATCGTCATCAAGCTGCGCTCCGACGCGGACGCTCTGCCGCACGAACATGAGGAGCAGCACCGCGCCCTGGTGGACAAACTCATCGAGGGCGGCGTCCTCAAGGCCGGCGAGGTCGGCAACGTCGTCGTCGAGCGGCAGGAAGACGAGAAAGCGCCCGCCGCGCCGACCAGTACGCCGACCCAGGACGAACGTGCGGCGCAGAAACAACAATAGCGCAGTTTGTTTAGCCGCCTGTCTTGAACGGGCGGCTCAATAGGGAGTGCGCCGGCCACGAGACTACAACAGCCGTCTACGTTGGGACCAGAGGAGTTTTCGCGTTTTTCTCCACGGCGCGCGAAGCGAGCGCATTCGTTTCATCGTTTCAGCGCCGCAAAGGTCTCAATCGTGAGAAATCATGGAAAAAGGCGGAAAATGACACGGGCCCATGTGGACCTGAGTCCGGGAAAAGGCTGTGTGAAATGAAACGAATCGGCTAATCGAGTGCCTACCTTAACTCCATCCGGACACCCATGATCCTGAAGTTCCCCAACCTCGACACCTTGAAACTGGCACTGACCTCGGGGGCCGTCCCGCCCGCCATCAGCCAGGGCGCCGCCACGGCCGGATTTGACGAGCAGGATCAGGTCTGGGTGGACACGTCGATCTCGCTCCCCAGGGCCGCCTTGAACGAGCTTAAACGCCTCGGCGTCCAGAGCGCGAAGACCAACGGCGCTGCCCTCAGCGCCGCTGTCGGCTCCTGGCTCGAAATACTGCCGTTGCGCCCCGATCCTACGCCGCTTGAGAAACCCGAACAGACGCCCGTCCTCTTCGACCTGGCCGGTGCCGAGCTGCTGGGACTTGTCAACGAAATCCTGCGCCTGGGCAACGACCGCCAGAGCTTCCGCTGGCTCGACGCGGACGACGACCACGAGGGTCGCGCCCTGTTGCGCGTGTTCGGACCGCCGTACTACTCCTTGCTCCGCGCCCTCGATCGGCAAGGCAACATGGCCGCGCCGGTCGCCTATCTCGAACGGGCGCCGCGCGTCTGGATCGAGCTTGGCTTCACCCATCCGCTCGCCGGCAACCTCAAGGCGCCCGCGGGCAAGCTCCTGTTACTGCGACCGCCGCGGCAGTGGATGGTGCTCGACGACACCGCCTTCCGTGATGTGTACGAGGTGCTGGAGTTTTCGCTGCCCGCCGCGCCCGCCGCGTGCCACGACGGCGAATTGACAGAGCGCATCCGCGTGTCGCTGTCGCTGCGCGCCGGTGGCGCGGCCGAGGGTGCCGAGCTGTGGGTGCTGCGCGACAACGCTATCGAGGAGCTAAACCGCTTCGTCCAGAACGCCGACGATCAGGTGCTCAATCGCCTGCGTTTCGCCGTCGCCCGGCAGGGGGACGCGGAAATCGTCGTTGTCCGCGTCGCTCAGTCGAAGCTGCCGCCGCCCGTGCTGGTGCTGCCGGGCATCGGCTATCGGCCGTATCTCAAATTATCGAACCTGTTCCTACCGTGCGGCCAGCGCCTGCACCCGCCGCTGCGGCGCGACCAGGTACGCAAGCTGCTCGCCGAGGACGCGGCACACGTCGTCTGGCTGGCCCCCGGCGCCGACAACGCCTTTACGCCGGAGACGCTGCCGGAGGACGCATTTCGCCCGCTGTTCGACTGGGTCGATTACGTCCTCGACCGCGATGCGGCCGCCCTGGACGCCTGGGTGCAGGCGACGTGCTTCGACTTCGAGGCGTTCGTCTGCGAGGCGGACGGTCAGCCGAAACCGAAGAAACCGCCGGCCCCGGAGAAGAAACCCGCCGCTCGCCCCGGCCGCAAGCCGAACGCCAACCGCGGCCACACGACGGTCACCGAACCGAAGAATCGCGAAGAAGCCGTCGAGCCGCCGGCCGAAACGGAACTCTTCGACGCGCTGCCGGCCGAGCCGAACGCGATCGAACTGCGGCGGCGGGAGCTGGAAGAGGCGTTCCTGCAGATTGACGGCAGCCTGGACGCGCCGGAGCGCGTGCAGATGTGGCCGGAATTGGCGGCGCTGAACGCCGCCCAGGCGATCCTCGACGACGCCGGTCTGTGCTGGATGAACGCTCTGTGGCCGCAGGAGCCGGCGTCGGCCGACCACGCCGCGCGCTGGTTTCGCACCGAGGCGGCCGCCGTCCCCGCGCGCGCGGGCCGCTCCTGGGCCGCGCACGCCATGAAGAACGCCGAGATCACGGCCGTCGATCTGGAGCGACTGCTGGGGTTTGAAGAGCCGGCGACCGCCGATCTGCGGGCGCTGGCGGCGCTGCTCGTCTGGTCCGGTCGGCGCACGCCGCCGGCCGCGCTCATCGAGCGCCTTAACCCCGTGGGGCGCTTCCTCGAAAAGCACGAGCGTTTGCTGCCGATCCGCGCCGCCTGGCTGGCGTGGTATCACTTCGCCCTGCTGTCCGGCGGCGATGTACTGGCGCTGGCCCACGCCCGCGATCGGCTGCTGGAACGACTCTTCCAGAACGGCCTGCGCCCCGAACAGGACTTGCCGACATTTCTGCGCTTCGCGGGGCAGCCGAACAACCAACGCTTTCGCGCGGTGCGGCAGTGGCTCGGCGAATTGCCGGACGCCGCGAAGGCATGGTCGGCGAAGACCTGGTCGATCGGGGCCGCGGGGGAACCGACGGCCGCGTACATCGACCTTCTCTTCGCCTTCGGCCTGGCGCGCCTGGGCGAGGCCGACGCCGCCCGCGCCCTCCTGCGCCAGGCGAAGGACGCGCTGCACCTCAAAGGTGCTGTGCATGCGTTCCTGCACAGTGCGTTTGAGTATCGCATCCGTCAGGCGCTGCAAGGCCAGCCGCACGCCGGCCCGCAGCCGAACGAGCTGATGCAGAACCTCGATGCCATGGACAAGATGTCGCGCTACGTCGTGGAGCGGCTGCTGGAACGGTCGCGCATCCTGGAGCCGAACCGGGCCATCGACGCCTATCGCCACTGGACGTTGCGCGACGACCCGCTCGGCAAGGAACTGGCCGACCTGGTGGACCTGCGCGACCGCACGGAGGTCGAGGAGCGCGTGCAGAAGTTGTTGCGCGAGGTTCCGAAAGGAACGCGCGGCAACGACCTGCGTTCGCGCATCTTGCGCGTGGCGCTGGACGAGGCGCCGCGCGTCGGCGAGGACTTTGGGCGCGACCTGTTGGACCAGGTCGCGCCGACGTTCGACGCCCTGGCCGATTCGTCCGACGCGCAGGCGCAACTCAACCAGGCGAGCCTGTTGGAGAAGGGGCTGGCGGTGGCGGCGCACTTCGACCGCATGGGAAACATTCATCCGCTGGCCGACCGCTTCCGCAAGATGCTGGCGGCGCAAAAGGGAGAGCGGGGCATTCAGATGATCGAGGCGCTGGCGGCCCAGTGTTTCCGCGGCCTGCGCAAGCTCGGCATGCGCGAGGAGATCGACGGCCTGCTGACGCAAATGGCCCAGGTGCTGCTCGGCGGCCAGGATCCGCGCGCGCTGAACGCGGCGAACTTGCCGACGCAGCCGGCGTCGCTGCGGGCGCTGTTGCACGTCGCCGGCGGCTGGTACTATTTCGGTCGCGACAAACAGGCCGAGCCGGTGCTGCAGAAGGTGCGCGGCGTACTGTTCGCCAAGGACTCAGGCCTGTTGCCGAAGGATCTGTCGCAGCTGGCCTGCACCTACGCGGCGACCGCAGGCCAGGCGCCGATCGAGGCGGCGCGGCAGCGCTTAGAAGAACTGTTCACGAAGCTGCCGCCGATCCGCGACGCCCTGACGACGCAATCGCACTACTACCTGCTGCACCTGAACGTCGTCGAGGCCGTGGTGCTGGCGGTGGTCAGCGACGACTTCACGACCGGCAGCAGCGCCCGCCGCTGGCTCGACGACGATGAATACCTGGTGCGCCAGCGCATCCACCGCGATTTGCGTGCGCTGAAGGAGAAATCCGTTTAGCCGCGACTCGATAGGGGAGCGCGGGGAATGATGGTGCGCCGCACGCTTTTTCTGTGGATGGGTTGTCGGCGGAAAGCGCGGAGGGGGACGGGCTAAACGGCGCATTGAACTCCGATCCCTGGACGAGAAATGAGCGACGGGGTATCTTTCATTCGACGCACCAGCCACTATCCGCATGAGAAAGCCGCCGCCGATGAGCAGTCCGATGCCCTCATGCCGGACAGTCACGGTTTTTGGGTTTCGCGGCGACCACTCCCGCACTTTCGCGACGACCTTCCTGACAGCGCTCGACGACGAGAAAAATCGTCGCGGCCCTGGACCCACCGCTCTGGAGTGTCTGCTCTTCGCGGGCCACACGGGCGTTTCGACGGACGGAGGAACGACGATCTACGCGTTCAACCCCGATGGCGGTAGCATTCCGCTTTGGCAATTGCTGAACCACTTGAAAAACGGCGATGCCTTTCCTGGCGTCGTCCACGATGATACGAGCGTGTTCTCCGCCGCAAGAAAACACGGACTTACGGTATGGCCGTTCGAGGTAATCCTGCCGAAGCCGCGATTTGTGGACTTCGAGGGGAGACTTGACGGCGAGCGGAAGAACAGTCAGTATTCCTATGGCTTCCCGAACGGGGACGGCGACTGTAACTGCACCACCTGGCTGGAACGCCTGGGATTGCCGGTGCTGACCGGACGCATGGAGGAGTTCATCGGGCTGCCGGGGCTTGTGTCTTATCCGAGGCGCCGGTTTGGCGAGTGCGTGTAACGAGGTGTTTCGGCTATGAACTTCATTCCACCCAACCTCGCGCAGGACGAAGAGCGTCTCGGCGGATTGGCCATGCAGTTCCGCGACACACGGCATGATGCGGAACGCCGAGACATTGCAACGGACTATTCGCAAACGGTAGAGCGATTGATCCGCAGCGGCCGGTGGCACGAGATGCCCCCTCCCGAAGACCAACTCCCCGATGATGCCATGCCCTCCGCGTTCTTTGAATACTGGTCGCGTCAGCACGACACTCCGTAGCCGGGAAGACTCATCTCAACTTCACGACGTGTCAAAACCGCCGTTGCCGCTGCAACAAATACTCCATCAGCGCCTTGTCGAACGTCACCCGCGTATCGACGCCGACGTAGTCGATGCCGGCGCGGGCGCAGGCCTCGCGATACGTGCGGCGAAAGTCGGCGACCTCTTCCAGGTAGTCGGCACGCATGCCCTTGGCGTCCAGCGTCAGCTTCTCCGGCGTCTCCAGGT
>JBBQPD010000463.1:0-5457 GCA_038331535.1 Gemmatales bacterium
AGCACACCTCGTGGCGCGTTCAAAGTAGGACGAGTAGTGCACGGCTACACCACGACGACAACATCCCGCGCATCGGCCGGCTCCGTCGGCCGGCCGAGCGCTTCGATCTGCTGCACGCATTTGCCGCAGAGAGGGATGAACAGCACCTGGTCCTGCTCCAGGTTGATAAGGTCGTATAGCCTGCTGCGCAAGCGCACGAAGTCCGTTGCGCTCAACCGGCACAGGAAGACCGAGAACTGCTTTCGAGTTCCGTAGTCCTCGCACGCCGTCGCCACCTTCCGCAACCGTTTCGGATTGGAGATGTCGTAGGCCACGATGTAGCTGTCCATGCCGCATGTCCCTCAACGCACCGTGAAGCCCGTGTACTGCGGCACGTCGCCGCGCACGTACGCCGCCAGGAGCCGCGCCTGCACTTCCACCATCCGGCTGTACGACATCTTGTAGCCGAAGAGCGGGTGCGTCACGACCGTCGCTCTCCGCTGCTCGTAGGCCGCGAAGAACTTCTTGCGCCCCTCCTCCGTCAGCTGGCACGCCTCCCGCCAGGTCACGAAGTCCTCCGGCGCCACCGCTCGGTTGTTGATGAGCGTCAGCACCACGCTGTCGGCGATCACCGCCCGAAACTCCTCCATGAGATCCAGCGCGAGTGACGGACGGCCGTGGCGCCCCTTGTGGAAGAAACCCCGATAAGGGTCAAAGCCCACGATGCACAGCGACGAGAAGCAGTCTTTCGCCAGCATGGCGTAGGCGAACGACAAGAGGGCATTCACCGGATCGCGCGGCGGGCGGCGGTTGCGACTTTGGAAGTCGAAGCCGCGGCCCGGCGGCTGGGCCTTCAGGAAGCGGTTGAACTCGCCGAAGTAGAGCGCCGCCCCCTGGCCCTCCAGGCCCAGCAGCGAGTCGATCCCAGTCGCGCGTTCCAGGCGCGTCAGCAGTTCGGCCAAGTCGCGGGCGGCCGGTTCGTCGCTGCCGCGGCTCGATTCCTCGGGGGCGTCGTCGGGCCGAGAACGCAGGCACCGCATCAGGAGGGTTCGCTGGTTCGTCAGCTTCGCCCTCACGACCGCGCGGGTCAGCGCCAGGGCCTCGGCCGGGTCCGCGAACCGACGGAACTGCGCCTCGCGGAGCCCCACGTTCTTCGCGGGCGCCGGCTGCAGTGTCGCGATGAAGCGGCCGTAGCCGGTCACGAAGGCGACCGGGATGCCGTTACTCGCCAAGGTCTCCAGGGCCTGCGTCGAAATCTGCACGCTGCTGAGGACCACCACCTGCCGGACGGCGTGCAGCGGCACCCGCTGCAGCTCCTGGCCGTCCTTCCGCACGATCAGGTGCTCGGACCGCTTGCCGACGTGGCTACCCGGCTCCTGCAGATAGAGGACGGCGCCGTCGTCCGACTGCGGGATGACGCGGGTAATCCCGGTGGGCGCTGTCGTGGGAGAGCCGGCGGGGCTGCTGATCTGGTAGAGCGTCTCCTCGGGCAGGCAGATTGTCGCAAGCGAGCAGCCGTGGCAGCGGTGACGCAGCTCGGCGGGCAGCGGTTCTGGGGGAGCGTCCTGAGCGGACAGGACACGGATGCACTCGATGGCGGCCAGGGTCTTTCCCCGCAACGCCTCATCGAAGGACACTCCCACCCGCTCTCGTGTCCCGGCGTAGAAGACGATTCCGTGCGGCACCGGCCGGCCGAGGTTTTCTTCTAACAGCATCCCCTGGGCGCAGAGCTGGACGGCGTCGTTGTCCCAGACGGAGGGGCAGCCCGCGTCATCGCGCGGGGCCGAGCCGTGCTTGGTTTCGACGGGGTACGCGCTGCCGCCCTTCTCCTCGACCACGTCCAGCACGGCCGTGATGCCGAGCCGCTCGGAACTCAGGGTGACGCTGCGCGTGGACCGGGTGTCACCGTCCTTGCGAGTGCGGTTGGCGAGGTCCGGATCGTTGACCCGGCGATGGTCGAAGAGTCCCCCTTCGATGTGTTCGTTGACGGGCACCACGGCATCGACGTATTGCAGATAGTAGAGCCGTGGACAGTACGTGACCTGATTGAGCGCGCGCACCGGGATCAGGTCGACGGTCGGAAGCGCCAACATGGCATAGCTCCTGTGATAAGGTCCGTTCTGAGAGTCCACTCACACCGTGCTGGCATCTTTCGATGCCAGCACGCTGATGTATCAGTCCACCTGTCAACGACGGAACGGTGCCGCTGTCGTCCCGCCATCGGTCGAGGTGAGTCGATATCCCACCGGAAACTGGTCCGTGAATTCGTCCTGGTGCGACACGAGGATCACCCGCTTCAGCAATGGCTGGAGCCGCTTCAGTTCGTCGGCCATGGCACGCAGGCCGTCCTTGTCGAGACTGCCGAAACCCTCGTCGATGATGACGGCTTCGAGTGGCCTTGCACGTCCGCTGGCGAATCGGCCGACCGCGAGCGCGACCGAGACCGCAACCCGGAACTTCTGGCTTCCCGACAAGAACAGCACCCCGATGGGAAGGGGGTCGCCGGCCCGCCGGACTCGCAGGGCGAACGCCTTGTCATCCCTCCCTGCGGCCTCGTCGTCCTGCTCAAGGGACAGATCACCGTCCGAGAGATGCTGGAGGGTGTCGTTCGCCAGCCCCACGATCTGCAACTCGGCGTCACGGACGAGTTCCCGCTGCAGCCCGTTTTGGCCGAGGAGGTCATCCAGTTTCTTGTGGAGGTCATGTTCCCGTTCGGCGGTCCGCAGTTGAGCCGTCAGGCCCTGATACTGCTCCGCGCGGGACTGGAGTCCGTCCCGCGTTCGCACCGCCGTGTCCCGGGCACCATTCGTTGCATCCCACAGCGATTTCGCTTCGTCCTGGCGGCGCTCGGCCTCCGTCGCCGGTATCCGGGCCTCGGCCGGGATACGGTCGATCTCGCACCGCACGGCCTGGAGCTGCTCCGACCACTCGGCCCGCTTCTCGTCGTCCTGCCGTAACAAGTCAAACCGAGCCGTCACGCCGGACGTCTGCAGCCGGTCCCGCTCGTCGCCGAGGGTATGTACGCCTTCGGCGTCGAGATGCGGGAAGCGGGCTTGCCAGTCCGCGGAGAGCCGAATCCAGCCCGCGTTGAACGCGGCGCGGTCAGCGGCGAGGTCGATTTCGAGCGAGCGAACGCTCTCTATCGCCGCCTTGTGCTGGAGGTCGAGGGCCTTTCGTTCCCGGTCGAGCCGGTCGGCCTCCTCCGTGGCCTCAGTTTGCTTGCCCCGCTCCTCCGCGGCCTGGTCCTCGGCGCGGGCCACCGCCTGCCGTTGCTCGGCGAGGCGGCCGCGGAGGTCGGCTGCATCCGCGACGCCCCCGAGTTGCGTCAGGTTGGCGCTCGTGGCGGCAAGCTCCGCGGTCAACCTGTCGAACTTCGTCTTGTCCGACTGGAGCGACACCCGGCACTTGCGGGCGGCGGTCTCGGCGGCTTCGGACGCGGTGACAGCGGCGCGAACCTGTGCGACCTCGCCTCCCCGGGTCTCCATCTCGTTAGCGAGACGGGTCCGCTCCTGAGCCGCGTGGGCCTCATCCACCAGTTGGCCGCACTGGGAACAGGTCACTCCGACCGCGACATCGTCGAACCGGTCACGCTGCTCCTGGGCTTGCCCCAGGAGCGCGGCGGCGGCGGCCAGATTTCTCGACGACGTCTGCTTGGCCTCTCCTGCTGCCTTTTCGTCGGCTTCGGCCCGCGCAACGCGCTCCGCGAGGTCGGCGGGGAACGCGGTGAGTTTGCCCCGCATGGCCTCCATCGAGTCAGCGAGTTGCAGGAACTTGGCGCCACGGTCGATGGCCTCACGCAGGGCCTGCGCCCGCCGATCGAACTCCCGCGCCTGCTCCTGGTGGTGTGCTTCTTTCTGCCGGGCCTGGCCCGCAGCCTTGACCCTGGCTTCGACGTCGCCGGCGGCCTTGTCACGCGCGGCCTCCGCGGCGGCGCGGTTCGGTTCCAGGGCGGCGATGTTGCCACGCAACGTGACGAGGGATGCCAGTTCCGGAACGGCTGCGGCCAGGTCATCCAGACGGGCCTTGGCGGTGCGGATCGTCGCGGCATCCGCCGCGCGCTGCTCGGCGGCAACCAACTGCTGCTCCAGTCCGCCCCGCCTCGTCTCCAGCCCTGACCACTGCTTCGCCTGTTCGACACGCTGGCCTGCTGCGGTGAGCGCCGCCTGGGCCCCGTCCCGCGTCCGCTCCGCGGCGATGACGTTGGCCTCGGCGCCCGCCAGTTCCTCCGGCGTGACCGGTACGAGGTCGCGGATCTGTCGCCGCACCGTGTCGAGCGTGCTCCCGCGGCTGAGGGTCGCCGCGTGGACCCGCCCGGAGACCTCCTCGAACCGCTCGAAACCGATGATGCCCTTGAGGACCGCGATACGCTCGTCCCGGCTGGCCGAGAACAGCTTCTCCGCTTCTCCCTGGCGGAGCAGGACGGACGTCGTGAACGCCTTGTACCCGAGTCCGAGCGTCCTTTCGACCCAGGCTTTGACATCCGCCGCAGAGTTCACGCCGGGGATCGTCTCCCACTCGCCGTCGATGCGGCGCTCGGCCTTCTGCGAGGTCCGCCCGGCTCGCCCAGCTCGGATCCGGGTGATCCGGTACTCGACGCCGCCGAATTCGAACTCCAGCACGATCCGGAACCCGTTCGCGCCGTGCCGGACCAGTTGCTCCGCCTTCTGCGAGCCCCCGCGGTGCTCGCCATACAGCGCGTAGGTGATGCCGTCGAACACGGCGGACTTGCCGACGCCGTTTTTCCCGCACAAGGCCCACAGCGGTTCATCGTCGGTGAACGTGAACACCACCGTTGGTTTGCCGAAACTGAGGAAGTTCTCCAGCTCGATGCGTCTGGGGATCATGGCGCGGCCTCCGAGGTGAGGAACTGTTCAGCGAGCGTCAAAACCGCCTCCTTGTCCGGGTCGCCGTCCAGGTTCCTTGTCAGGAAATCGCGGATGGTGGTCCGGTAATCCGCCTGCGGCTTGAAGCTGCCCGGCTTCGCGTCGCCGGGCGGGGGATCCGGCTTGATCCACTCGATCTGCGCCAGGCGCGGGAACAGGCGGCGGAGTTCCTGGGTGATCTCGTGCCGGCTGTTGCCCGCAGGGTTGTGGCTCACCTGGATTCGGACAATGGCCGATTCGCGATCCGGATACCGTTCGGAAATCGTGGGCAATTCGGCGGCCGCGTCCAGGATCGTGACGTCGTGCATCGGGGTGGAGGCGATCGGCAGCCAGACTGGATCGCCGATCAGCCCGGCCGCTCCGAAGTCGAGCAGCACGACGCCTTTTTCGTCCATGCGCTCGGAGAAGTCGAGCCGATCGAGACTGCCGGGATAGCGGACATGGGACATTCCGCCGAGGATTTGAGGCAGGTGGATGTGGCCGAGCGCGATGTACGCCCAGGCGGTCGGCAGGGAACCGGTGCCGAATACCACGTCGTCCCGCTCCGTGACCTTGTAGAGCGAATGGATCGCGGCGCCGCGGACGTGCAGATGGG
>JBBQPD010000464.1:0-5456 GCA_038331535.1 Gemmatales bacterium
CCGACGGCGGCTTCCTTCTCCTGGTTGAACTGCTCGATCTGCCCGTCGATCTCCTTGAGGTCCGGCGGCTTGCTCATCGCCTTGAGCCGCACGCGCGCCCCGGCCTCGTCGATCACGTCGATGGCCTTGTCCGGCAAGCACCGGCCCGTGATGTATCGGTCCGAAAGCTCGACGGCCGCCTCGAGCGCCTCATCGGTGATCTGGACCCGATGGTGCGCCTCGTAACGATCGCGGAGGCCGCGGAGGATCTCCAGCGCCTCGTCCTTGATCTGGACGCGGTGATGGGCCTCGTAACGGTCGCGCAGGCCGCGAAGGATTTCGATCGTCTCGTCCTTCGACGGCGGGTTGACGATGATCTGCTGGAAGCGGCGTTCGAGCGCGCCGTCCTTCTCGATGTACTTGCGGTACTCGTCGAGCGTGGTGGCGCCGATGCACTGGATCTCGCCGCGTGCCAGGGCGGGCTTCAGCACGTTGGAAGCGTCGATGGCCCCTTCGGCGCCGCCGGCGCCGACGAGCGTGTGCAGCTCGTCGATGAACAGGATGGTGTTCTTGGCGCGGCGCACCTCGTTCATGACGGCCTTGATGCGTTCCTCGAACTGGCCGCGGTACTTGGTGCCGGCGACCATCATGGCCAGGTCGAGCACCACGATACGGCGGTCGCGCAGTAGTTCCGGCACGTTGCTGTCGATGACGAGCTGCGCCAGTCCCTCGACGATGGCGGTCTTGCCGACGCCGGCCTCGCCCAGGAGGACGGGGTTGTTCTTGGTGCGGCGCGACAGCACCTGGATGACGCGCTCAATCTCGGTGGCCCGGCCGATGACCGGATCGAGTTTGCCTTGCCGTGCGAGTTCGGTCAGGTCGCGGCCGAAGCTATCGAGGGCGGGGGTCTTGGACTTGCCCTTGGACTGCCGTTCCGAACCGCCGCCGCCGCCACCGCCGCTTTCTTCGGTCGCCATGTTGTGCCCCAGTAGATTCAGGACTTCCTCGCGCACGTCTTCCAGCTTGAGGCCGAGGTTCATGAGGACCTGAGCGGCCACTCCCTCCTGTTCGCGCAGCAGTCCGAGCAAAAGATGTTCCGTGCCGACGTAGTTGTGATTGAGGTTGCGCGCCTCCTCGATCGAGTATTCGATGACCTTCTTGGCCCGAGGGGTCTGGGGGAGTTTGCCCATCGTGACCATGTCCGGCCCGGTCTGGACGATCTTCTCGACCTCCAGCCGGATTTTGCGCAGATCGATTTCAAGGTTTTTCAGGACGTTGGCAGCAACGCCCGAGCCTTCCTTGACGAGGCCCAGCAGGATGTGTTCGGTACCGATGTACTCGTGGTTGAAGCGCTGGGCCTCCTGGTTGGCCAGCTGCATCACTTTGCGAGCTCGGTCCGTGAAGCGTTCGTACATTCCAGCCATCTCCGACGATCCCCTTCCACGGTCAGCGGTTTCGGTGGCGAGGGTTGACGTTTCGCGAAACGTGAACTCCCGGACCCGTGATGTCTCTCGTCGTCGCTACAGCATTATACTCCACCGCTCGGCAACGCCGATGGGGAAGACCGTTTCGAGAAGATCGCCGAGGTCAGTACGGTCCATCCCGACCCCGCGCACGCGGTGCGGATTGCGATCTATCAATTACGGTCGATTGGGAGTGCAAAGGTGGATAAAACCCGGCTGCCCCTAGAGATTGTAGTCCTGTGAGGAAAACGAATCAAGGCAGGGAAGGGAGACGGGAGCATTCCCGCAGTTGCGGGAATGCTCCTTCGTCCGCCCTGTGAAGAGGACGGCGACACCGGACCTCAAAATATCCGCGCGAACCCGCCCAGGATGAACACAATCGCGTAGTTATCGATGCCGGCGATGTCGATCGGCAGCATCAGCGAGGCCCGCGAATCGGTGCGGATCACCTTGCCGTCATCGACCGTCACCGACACGTTCGGGAACAGGTGCCGCGTCGCCTCCTGCGAATTGGGTAGACTGCCGACCTCGAAGTTCAACTCCGGACTGAAGCTATTCACCAGTCCGCCGATCATCGGCGCGATCGACCACAGCGTCCTCAGCGACGGCCGGGGGTCGGAATAGGAAACCGAGATGAACTCCTTGCCCATCTTGTCGAAGCTGGCCTGCACCGTCGGCGACGGCTTCCACGCACCCATCTCCCCGTTGGCGCGCAGGATGTAGCCGTGGACCGGTTGCGGGAACAGGCTGATGACCAGCCAACCCTTGTGGATGGCGTAGGTCGGCACGAAGAAGAAACCCTGCTCCTTGACGCGCACCTCGCGCACTTCCACGCCGCGGTAGGTGCGCTTCTTGAGCGTCACCTCGGTGTTCGCCGTCTTCGACAGTCCTTTCACTAAACTCTCGATCGCCTTGCGCAGCTTCGCCTCGTCCTGCACCTTGACCATGAGAACCTGGCCCAGCGACAGCGGCCCTTCCGACGGTGTGCCGTACATCACCACCTGGCCGCCGAGAGCGTCCAGCAGGTCTTTGCGAAGGTCGATGCCGAGGGCGGTGTTGATCTTGGTGCGGATCTCCTTGAACTCCGCCACCTCGTCCGGGGCGATGATGCCGGCGACCTGCTCGATGGTCTGGAAGCCGAGGTCATAGAACTTCGCCAGCTCGAAGTTGGTCATGCTCCAGGTCGTCACGTCCGGCGGCAGCGGCGGCACGTCGGCGAGAGTGAACGGCTTGTTCACCAGCAAGGCCAGGGCGCCCTTGCGCGGGCCGGGCACGTCCAGCTCCATCAGGCCGCGTTCCGATTCGCCCTCGAAGCCGGAATAGAAGACGGCACTTTTGACGCCGTGGAGGCCGAGATCTTCAAGCAGTTTCGCCACGTCCTTGTTGACTGTGCTGGCCCGTTTCACCAGTGACTCGACGTCCACACAGGCGCGGGCGCTGGTCTCGAACTTGTCGAAACCCTTGACCCGCTTGAAGAGGGCGTTCTCGACGAGGCCGGGGCGGTTGGCGGCGGTCAGGTCTTTGACGAGCATTTCCGGTTCGTCGGTGCTGAGGCTGACAACGGCGTGCTTACCGGCGGCGAACCAGCTCAGGTGGACGGGGGCCGGCTCATCGAGGTAGTAGACCGTGGTGGCACCGACCTTTTTTTCGCCGACCTTGCCGCGCGCCATGCCGACGGCGAGGCGCAGGGCGCCGATGACCGGCTTCAGATTCGTGCCGGCGTTGGGCAGAACCAGCGTGACGTGAATGGACGGCGGCTCGACGCTGCGCACCTCGATACCGAGGACGAAGCCGTGCTGAGCCAGGACGCCGAGAAGCTTGCTGGCCTCGGCGGCGTCGGCCTGGCGCTCTTGCAGCTTCTCCGGCGCCTCGCCGCGCAGCAATTGTTCGACGGTCAGCAGCGAGCCGAGGCCGTCCTGCACCTGATTGAAGACCGAGGTGATGAAGGCGCCGGTATCACCGAGCATCATCTTGCCGAGGGCGGTTTTGGAGTAGGCGAGCGCGTGAGACGAGATGCCATCCCAGCGCAGATAGATTTGTGTGCCGGGGGGGAGAAGTTGTTCGGGCGGAGCGTCCTGGGCCTGGGCCACGGGGGCCACGAACATGAGCAAGGCGGCGGCGTACCAGCGTCGCATTGGCGAACTCCTACGGTGTCCGAGTTGCAAAGACGTGTTCGACTGTCCCGACAGTATCGCGGGGCGCGCGGGAGATGGCAAGCAAGAACCAAGCGAAGAAAAAAACGAGCCGCGACCGTCAGGGAGCGTTTTCAGCAGCGCTCCCTGACGGTCGCGGCTCGTAAGCGTCTTCTGAACCGACCGCGGATTAGTGGCCCGGCGTGTCGCCGGTTTGGCCCGACGATGCGGCAGCAGGTTCACCGCCGGAGTCCTTACCGTGGATGGCGTCAAACACCTCCTGACGGTGGACGGGGACTTCCTTGGGGGCGACGATTCCTAGTCGGACCTTGTCGCCGCGAATCTCAACGACCGTCACCGTGATGTCGTTGTTGATGACGATACTTTCGTTTTTTTTCCTGGACAGTACGAGCATTGCCGCCTATCCTTTGCTTCGTCCAGAGAATGTTAATGTTGTTGGGGAGTCCCACGTGTCGCTTCAGGTGCTGAACACGCCGGTGAAGATCCACTTCAACCTGCAAGATCCCCGGGAAATCTCAGCGGTCAGTGGTTCATCCATTTTAGGCTAAAGCCTGAATATCTGACGCTGCCAAAATTTCACCACATATCAATGTATCGGTCTTGACAGCGCGAGTCAAGGGCCGGTAGTCGCTTTTTTTCCGCGATTGGTGAACGCTCGGCGCGGAGGTGCCGCAAAAAGGCGGACGTGACAGGGCATTGTCGTACAATGCGCGCGTTCCGGCCGCGTAACCGCTTACTGCGTGCGCGGCTCCTTTTGGAGAATTCCCCCATGAGCATCCGTCCCCTGGTGGTGGTGACCGATCATCTCGCGGAGGCCGGGGTCGAACACACGGTGCTCGACCCCGTCGCCGACGTGCGGCTTTTGCAAACCAACGACGAGGCTGTGGTCGCCCGCTATGGGGTCGATGCCGACGTGCTGCTGGTCTTTCACAACATCCTGTTGACCGAGCGCTCCATCGCGCGCCTGGGCCGCTGCAAGGGCATTATTCGCTGCGGCGTCGGCTACGATAACGTGGACATTCGTGCGGCCGGCAGCCACGGCATCGTCGTCTGCAATGTGCCCGACTACGGCACCGAGGAGGTGGCCGACCACGCCTTGCTGCTGCTGCTGGCGGTCGCGCGCCGTCTGGTGATTTGCGACCGGGCTATCCGCGCCGGCGGCTGGGACATCACCACGGCGTTCGGCGCCCCGCGCCTGCGCGGCCGGACACTTGGCCTGATCGGCTGTGGCCGGATCGGCGCGGCGACGGCGTTGCGGGCCAAGGCGTTCGGCTTCCGCGTCCTCATCTACGACCCGTACAAGCCGGATGGTCTGGAGAAAGCGCTTGCCGTCGAGCGCTGTTACACGTTGGAAGAGCTGTTGCGGCAGTCGGAGTTCGTCAGCGTCCACTGCCCGCTGACGAGCGAGACGAAACACATCCTCAACGCCGAGACGCTGAAGCTGCTGCCGCGCGGCGCCTACGTCGTCAACACGGCGCGCGGTCCCTGCATCGACATTCCCGCGCTGCTGGATTCCCTCGACCACGGCCACGTCGCCTACGCCGCCCTGGATGTGTTGGAGCGCGAGCCAATCGACGACGAACGATTGCGGCAACACAAGCGCGTGTTGCTGACTCCGCACGCGGCCTTCTACTCGGTGGAAGGCTTCGCCGAGATGCGCACGAAGGGCGCGGAAGAAGCGCGGCGGCTGATCCAGGGCGAGCCAGTACGCAACCCGGTGAACCTGCCGTACCTGACGAACGCCCGCGCGGTGCTGCCGAAGCCGCCCGCCGTTTGAGTGTCTGTCCCGGAAGTAGATTCTACGAGCCGCGACCGTTAGGGAGCGTTGGCGATACGCTGCGAAAAACGCTCCCTAACGGTC
>JBBQPD010000465.1:0-5450 GCA_038331535.1 Gemmatales bacterium
GGGCGGCACCCTCTTCCTGGACGAGATCGGCGACCTGCCGGCGGCCTTGCAGCCGAAGTTGCTCCGCCTGCTTCAGGAGAGGCGTTACGAGCGCGTCGGCGAGACGCAGACGCGCGTCGCCGACGTGCGCATTCTGGCGGCCACCAATCGCGATCTGGAGACGGATGCCGCCAATGGCCGTTTCCGCGAAGACCTGCTCTACCGGCTCAACGTCATTGAAGTGACGCTGCCGCCGCTGCGCCAGCGCCGCGCCGACCTGCTGCCGCTGGCGGACCATTTGCTACGGTTCTTCGCCCGCCAGGCGGGCAATGCCCTGGAAGGGTTTACGGAAGAGACTCGTGCGGCGTTCCTCCGTTACCCCTGGCCGGGCAACGTCCGCGAGCTGCGCAACGCCATCGAGCGCGGCGTCATCCTGTCCTCGGGGCCGCTCATCGGCCTGGCGGACCTGCCGACGCCGGTGGGGGCGCCGCCGCGCCCCGGCGTCGAGATCGGCGGCCGCGTCACCCTCGACCAGCTAGAGGCCGAACACCTTCGCCGCGTCCTGGCCGCGACGGCGACCATTGAGGAGGCTGCCGAAGTCCTCGGCATCGACCCCAGCACTCTCTACCGCAAGCGGAAACGGTACGGCCTCTGACCTCCACCGGCACGGGTCTTGCTTCAAGCTGTCAACATCATGAAGCTCTCGCTGCGTACACGCATTGTGCTGACGTTGCTGCCACTACTCGCCCTGATGGCGGCGCTGGGTGCCGTCGCCGTCGTGTTGCTGCATCGGCTGGGCGGCCGCATCGACGCCATCTTGCGAGAGAATTACGACAGCGTCCAATACATGGAACGGCTCAAGGAGGCGCTCGAGCGTATCGACTCCTCCTTCACGTTCGCCCTGTCCGGCCGGGAAGCGCAAGCGCGGCGTCAGTTCGCGGAGCAGTGGCCGACCTACCTGGACAATCTGCGCCGCGAGCAGGGCAACATTACTCTGCCCGGCGAGGGCGAGTTGGTTGACCGTCTGGCGGCGCTTACGGATCGCTATCGCCGTCAGGGCGACGCCTTTTACGCAGCGCCTGTTCGAGCCGCTAGCGGCGTCGCCGCCACTGCCGCCAGTCCGGCCGGCGTTCTGTCCGTCATCCCCCATCTGTCAGGCGTCCTCGATGCAGGCCGCCGGGAGGACTACTTCGGCCCCGGCGGACTGCTGGACACGTTTAAGGAAATCAAGGAAACGGCGCAAAGTGTCTTGCGACTCAACCAGGAGAGCATGGAGCAGGCCAGCCGCAATGCCCGGCAGACGGCTCAGGATTCTCTGGCCAGCTTCGGGGCGGTCGTGGCGGGCGCGGCGATACTGGGCGTATGGCTGGCCCGGCGGACCTTGCGGGCGATCCTGCGGCCCATCCAGGCGGTGACGCGCTCGGCCCAGGCCATCGGCGCCGGCAACCTCGACCAGATCGTCCCGGTCCTGTCGCATGACGAATTAGGGCGCCTCGCCGACGCCTTTAACGACATGGCCCGTCAACTCCGCCACTTCCGCCACACCGACTACAATCGCCTGCTGCGCACCCAGCAGACGAGTCAGGCGACCATCGACTCTTTCCCCGCTCCTGTCCTCGTCGTGGACCCGGAAGGGCGGGTCGAACTGGCAAATCCTGCGGCGCGGAGACTGTTTGGCCTTACTGCGGCTGCCGAAGAGCAGCAAGCCCGCCCGCCGTGGGAGCCGCCCGAAGCGCTGCGCGAGCCGCTGCGGCAGGCTCTGTGCGAGCAGCGGCCCTACCTGCCTGAGGAGTTCGACCGGGCGGTTCCCCTCCGTGTCGGCGGCGAGGAGCGCAGCTTCCTTCCGCGCCTGCTACCGATCCGCGCCCCTTTGGGGCACACGCTGGGCGCTGCCGTATTGCTGGAGGATGTGACGCGCTTCCGGCTCCTCGATCAGGTCAAGAGCGACCTGGTCGCCACCGCCAGCCACGAGTTGAAGACGCCGCTAACGGGGCTGCGCCTGGCGGTCCACCTGCTGCTGGAGGAGGCCGTCGGCCCCCTGACGCCAAAGCAGGCCGATTTACTCCAGGACGCCCGCGATAACGCCGAGCGGCTGCTGGCCGTGGTAAACAACCTACTCGACCTGGCCCAACTGGAGCAGGGCCGGCACCGCCTCGACCTGCGGCCCCGGTCGCCTGACGACCTCCTGCGGACGGCAGCAGACGCTGTCCGTGCCCGTGCGGCCGACAAAGGGGTGGCGGTGGAGGTCGCGCCTACGGCCAAGCTGCCGCCGGTCGTCGCCGATGCCGCCCGGCTGGGCGACGCCCTGGGCAACCTTCTGGACAACGCACTGGAGTACACGGACGCGGGCGGCCGGATCATCCTGTCGGCGTCCGCGGAGGGCGGGCGTGTGACTCTCGCCGTGGCGGACACAGGCCGGGGCATCCCGCCGGAGTATCTGCCGCACGTCTTTGAGCGTTTCTTCCGCGTCCCCGGACAGAGCCGGGAGGGCGGCACGGGTCTGGGTCTGGCCATCGTTCGCGAGGTCGTGGCCGCACACGGCGGTGTTGTGACCTGCGACAGCCGGCCCGGCGCCGGCACGGTGTTCCGTATTACCCTGCCAGCCTGGGTGGGAGACACAGAACCGTCGCCTGCGCGGCAGGAGGTGGCGTGATGTCTCCGGAATCGTCACGTCCGACCCCCGAACACTTCCTGGCCCTCATCAACCAGCAGCAGCGCGGCCGTCTCAAGGTCTACCTCGGCTTCGCGGCCGGCGTCGGCAAAACCTATGAGATGCTCCAGGAGGGCCACCGCCTGAAGCGACAGGGAGTCGATGTGGTCGTCGGCGTGGTGGAGACTCACGGCCGGACCGAGACGGCCGCCCTGGTCGAAGGACTGGAGCAGGTTCCGCGACGCCGGATCGAATACCGGGGCGTTGCTCTCGACGAGTTGGACCTCGACGCCCTTCTGGCTCGTCGGCCCACCGTGGCACTGGTGGACGAGCTGGCCCACACCAACGCTCCCGGCGGGCGCTACGCCAAGCGCTACCAGGACGTTGAGGAATTGACGCGATCCGGCATCCACGTCATCACCACGCTCAACGTACAGCACCTGGAAAGCCTGCACGACCTGGTGGAGAAGGTGACCGGCGTGCGCGTCAAGGAGCGCGTCCCCGATTACGTCCTGGGCGAAGCAGACCAGATCGTCAACGTGGACCTTCCGGCCGAAGACTTGCGCGAGCGTATCCAGGCCGGCAAGGTCTGCCCGGCGGATCGAGTGCCGCAGGCGCTGCTGGGCTTCTTTACGCCGGATAACCTGACGCGGCTGCGCGAATTGGCCCTGGGGGAAATCGCCCACGCCCTGGACCGCCGCCGGCGCGAGCAGGGGGGCCAGGCGCCGGGCGGTCCCGACCGAGTGATGGTCTGCCTCAGCTCGCGCAGTCCGAGCGCCGACGCCTTGCTGCGAAAGGGCGCTCGGTTGGCCGACCGCCTGGGGGCGCCGTGGTACGCCGTCTACATTCAGACGCCGGGCGAGTCATCGGAGTTGGTGGACGCGGCCACGCAGCGGCGCACGGCCAACACACTCGCCCTGGCTCATCAGCTCGGGGGCGTGCCGATGACGTTCAAGGGAGCCGACCTTGTCAGTACCGTCGCAGCCTTTGTCAAGGAGTACGCCATCACGCACGTCCTGTTGGGGCGAACGCAACGACCGTGGTACAGCCGGTGGTTTGGACAGTCGGTACTGGACTGCCTCCTGCGTGCGGTGCGGGGCGTGGATGTGGTCGTCGTGGATAGCTCTTGAGTGGCGAGATTCTGCCGCAGAATTGACGCGCGACGACGGAAGTAGCGCATACGGTCGCGGTCATCGTTTATCACCAGCAGCGTAATCGAGCGGCTCGCATATCGCGGCAGTGGCGACGACTCCGCTGCTAATCCAGTGCTGTAGTGTTAGGGGAACGCGGGGTATTACGCGCTCCCCTAACGCGGCCAAGCCGCAACGAGTTAGCAACCACACAAATCCAGTCTGGCTGAAAGCTGTTAGCTGATAGCTATTAGCTGTCAGCCAGAACTCGGCTGAACTTCTCCGCATCTTGCGGAGAAGCTCAGAGCTAAGAAGCTAACCGGTCGCGGCTCAACCATTTCACGGCTTCAACAACCCCGCCAGCTTCTTCAAATCCTCCTTGAACGCCGCCGGGTTGTACTTCGCCACGGCATCAAGAATTTGCCGTTCCTCCTCGTCGCTGAGCGCTTGCAGCTCATCGACGACGGCTTTCTCTTGCAACGCCGTCGTGAAGTCGTCGTTGCTCACGCCCGCTTGCAGATCGACCAGGAACTGGTTGGGACGGGCTTCGCCGATCAGCTTCTTCAGGGCGTTCGGATCGTTCACGTTCACCGCGAACGCCGCGAACTCGTCCAGTCCCTTCGAGTCCTCCTTGATGACCTTGCGGACGATTCCCAGCAAAATCTTGCTGCGTTTCTCGCGCAGCTTGAACGGTTCCAGGTCGAACTCGTCCGTGAGTTTCTTGAAGAGCTTTTGAATCTCGTCGTCTTTGGGGTCTTTGCCGCGCAGATCCTCGTACATGACGCGCAGGGCGGATGCGACCTGGCGGGCGGTCTCGTAGTCCGGAGTTGAGCCGCCCTTGGGGTCGTAAATCTTGCACAGGTCGAGCATGAAGCGCAGGCCCGAATCCTTCGTGAAGTGGGCCGGCTTGTTCAGTTCCACAAGCAGTTGATCGCACCACACGACCACCTTGCTGGCGTCGCGGCCCACCTGCTCCGGGCGGCCAAACGGCACAGCCGTGGACGACTTGGCCAGGTCCGTGAGGAGCGCCTGGAGGTCGTCGAGCCGCTGCGGCTGGTTGACCAGGCCGATGTTGCCTTCGATGAAGCTGAGCGGCCACTGGCGGATGAGCGTCCGCCCCGGAATCGTGCGGATGGCAGGCTTGCCGAAAAGCTGGTAGCCGTAGCCCCGCCCCTGGCGATAGCCGGGGTAGTTCAGCTCGTGGTGGCATGCGTAACAGTCGGAGTGGGCAAGGGCCAGGTCCGGCCAGCGCGGCCCGGCCAGCGCTCGTACCTTGTCGGGATTCTTGGCGTCGTCCTCGGACAGGCCGGACAGCAGCTCCGGCCAGAGCGTCGCCGGCCGCTCGGACTTGAGGTCGGAGCGGTCCCGCACCAGCTTCATCTGCTTGCGCAGGGAAACGACGTTGCCGACGAGCGTGAAGCGCGCGCGCTGGAAGTCGGCGCCATCCAGGTGGTAATTCGTGCGGTACTTCTCATTCTCGGCGTTCTTCTGGAAGAACGGCACCGCCTTGACGTCGCGCCAGTGCTGCGGCAGATTGCGCGAAAAGGAGGAAATGTCGATGGGCGGCAGCGGCGGATGGCCGGCGGCGAACATGGCGTGCGTCAGCACCTAGCCCTCGCGGGCATGGCCGACGTGACAGGAGGTACACAGGTCGGCGCGCACCACCGGGTCGCGCAGGTCGCGCAGACCCT
>JBBQPD010000466.1:0-5444 GCA_038331535.1 Gemmatales bacterium
GGCCCAGCGTTTCGACGGCCAGGGAGTTCAGCGGATTGTCCTTGTCGCCGGCAGCTTCCAGGAGAAGGGGAACAATCACTTTCGGCTCCTGCTTCAACTTAATCAGGGCCGTCACCGCCGCCACGCGCACCGGAATCGCCCTGTCCTTCAAGGCGTTCACCAGCGCCGCCTTGAGGTCGTCGGGGTCCGCGCCGCTCGCCGCCAGGGCGTTGACGGCCATGAGCCGCACCGTCGCATTGTCGTCGCGCGCCCGTTCGACGAGCGGTCCGACGGCCGCCTTCCCAACACCTTCCTTCTGCTCCGACAGGGCGCTGAGGGCGTACAGGCGCACGCGCAGCCGGGGACTCTTCAGGGCCGCGATCAAGGCCGGCGCCTCCGGCTTCTCGATGCGGGCCAGCCCCTCAATGGCCTTGCGCACCACGGCCTCGTCGTCGTCCTCAAACGCGCGCAGCAAGTGCGGATAGGTCAGCGCCTCCGGCGGCATCGCCACCAGTGCCGTCGTGACGTTGAGACGAACGGCGGCGTCCTTGTCGTCCAGTGCCTTGGCGAACGCCTGGGCCGCTTCCGGCGTCTTCAGGTCGGCTTTGGTAAGCCCCTCGGCCGACAGGCGGCGGATGGCGGCGTCCTCGTCCGCCAATCCCGTCAGCAGCGCCTTGGCAACCTCCGGCGAGGAAGCAGCGAGCGGCGCCAGCACCTTTGCCGCAAAGCCGCGCGTGGCGGCGGTCGCCTTCGCGTTTTGCATCAGGTTCATCAGCGGCTTCACGTCCCCCTCGCCAGGAGGGCCGAGAGCGGCGAGCACTTGCAACGCCGGTTCGGCCAGCGAGGCATCGGCCTCGATCAGCTGCATCAATGTGCGCGCGAGGGTCGGCACCTTGGCCCGGTCCAGCTTGTCGCCGAGCTTGGTCAGCGTTTTCAGGACGAAGCGCTTCATCTCGCTGGACGCCTTATCGTCGCCCAGTTTTTGCGCCAGCGCGGGCAGTTCGCCAGCGTCCGGCGGCGGCAGGGCATCCAGGGCGGCGACGCAGGCGGCGCGCACCAGCGCGTCCTCGTGACCGAGACCGGCGAGGAGCGCGGCGAAAGCGTCCTTGCCGGCGGCCGGCCCCGCCTTGCCGAGCAACTTCGCGGCCGCGATCAGCGCCGGCGGGGTCGCGGTCGCGTCTTTGAAGACTTCAAGGACGAGAGCGCTCTCTTTCTCCGTCGGCGCGCCGAAGCCGTCGAGGGCGGCCGCGGCGGCGGTCTTCACCTCTGGCTCGGAATCCTTGAGGGCAGCGGCAAGCGCCGGGAACGTCGTCTCGCGCTGGGCGACGCCGACCTTGCCGAGCGAGATAACGGCCGCGGCGCGTAGCCCTTTGTCCTTGTCCTTAAACGCCGCGAGTAGCGCCGGCAGTCGCTCCGGGGAATTAGCGTCCGGAGCGGCCAGCGCCTGCACGGCGCCGATGCGTTCGCCGACGGGACGAGCCGGATTACCGGCCAACGACGCCAACTGGGCCGCGGCCGCGCCGTCGAGAGGGCCGAGGATCTTGACCATCCCCTGGGCGAGGAGCTGGACCTTGGCGTCGGAGGAGTCGGACGCGCTCTGGAGAATCGCCGTGCGCACCTCGAGCTGCGCCTCCCGGCCGAACGCCTCCAGCACTTGCAGCGCATGCAGCCGCGTGGCGGCCTGCGGGTCATTCAGAAGCCGAGCCACGGCTGGAGCGGCAGCCTTGCCCTGCTCCTTCATGTCGCCCAGCAGGATCAATCCCTGCGTCCGCGTTTTCCCGCCCTTGTCGAGCGCCCGGACGAGCAGGGGCAGCGCGCGTTGCGGGTCGCCGGCGAGACGAGCCGCCGCCTTCTTGCGGTTCGCTTCCAGGGAGCTTGATAGCGCCTCGATCCAGTATTCCGGGTTCTCCCAGCGTAGCTCCGCGAGCGGCGGAACGAGCAAGGCGGGGCGGACGCTGATCCTGCCCGCGACGCGCGCGCCGGCCGTCTCGAAACGCAGGCTCTCCAGATCGGGCAAGGCCATTTTCCTGACAGCCTCGATGAGCAGGTCGCGCACGCTGCCCGCGGACGACTCGTCCTTGCAGCGGACGACGATTTGCAAGTCGAGCGGCTTGTCGGCCGGCGATTCGACGACCACCGCCTGGACATTTTTCCTGAGCAAGTCCGGATCGAAGCCGGGGATCGGACCAGTACCGGTCGGGGCGGCGGTCGCGTCGAGGCCGGCCCAGAGACCCCACGTTTCGTTGAGCGGATGGTAAACGGTCTTGAGACCATCGGGCAACTTCGCTGGGCCATCGCGGTCGATGATGCCGGCCAGCAAGTCGGCCGACGATCCGAGAACCAGCGTGCGCTCGCTCGGCAGGTAGAAGGCACCGAGTGGCGATCCGTAAATCGTGTGCCTGCCGGCGGTGCGCGGTTTCGCCGTTCCTTCGCCGCTAGTCTTGAGTTCGTCGAGCCGCACCGGTTTGGAGGAGCGGACGATCAGGGTCCATTCCGCGTCTTTCGTCAGATCGGCGCCGAAAGTCAGTCGTTCGATTTCGTCAGGCGAAACCCCCATCAGCCGGCGCACGGCCTCGTTTTCGGCGCTCTCCAGGCTGACACCGAGGTCCGCAAGTTTCTTGTAGGCGTCGCTGGTCAGCAGCTTCGGCACGGTCGCCGAGGCGAGAACCTGGCACTTCGTCGGCAGGTAGACCAGGTCGTCAGGCGGCGGAGTCTCGGTAGTCGATTTCGAGGAGGACGAACTACCAGTCGGGTTGAAGTACGCGCGGTAGCCGAAGAACGCCGCCGCGGCACCACCGCCCAGACCGAGGACGAACACGATCAGCAAGAGGCGGAAGCGCGAACCGGAGCCGCCCGCAACGGCGCGGGGGCGCGGCTCGTCCTCTGGAGTAAGGGGCAGATCGATCGGCGGCGGCGCGGGCGCGGTTTTCTTGACGGCGGGCGATGGCTTCGGCGCGGTCGGTTTCGGTCGCGGCTGGCTGACGGCCGCGGGCGGAGGCGGCGGCGCGGGTGCCGGGGCGGGAGGTGGGAGAACACCCACGGTGAGAATGGTCTTGCACTTGGGGCAGCGCACCTGCTGGCCGGACATATTCGCGCCGACGGACAGTTGCGTCGCGCAGGAGGTGCATTGAATGAGGAAGCTCACGGCAGTGATTCTCCGTTGGGGCGGAGGGTCAACGCGAGGCAGCGACACAGCTTCGACTTTATCATAGGGCGACTTGCCGCTTGCGGCTTAGCGGCGAATGACCGCTAAGCCGCAAGCGGCAATCGAATAAGTGGACAGCCGCACGAATCGGGGTATACTGCCGGCGCGTGCGTCCGCTCGATCGCACCCTGACAGGAGAGCATTCCGTGGCGATACCGATTGCCTGCCCCGGTTGTGGATTAACCGAGAAGGGGCCGGATCATCTGCTCGGCAAGAGGCTGCGCTGCAAGCGCTGCAAACAAGGATTCGTCGTGGGCGGGGGTCCGGAGCACGCGAATTCCTCCGCGCCGCCCGCGCCGTCGTCCCTCGATTTCGGCGAACCCGAAGCGCGTCCTGCCGCCCGACGACGAACCAAGCAACGCTCCCTCAAGCCGGTGTTTGTGCTGTTCCTCATCGGCTTCCTGCTCGGTGCCGGCGGCGTGGGCGGCTACCTTTACATGAACAAGCCCGCGGCCTCCACGGAAGAAGAATCCGTCAAGAAGGAAGAGCCGACGCGCTTCACCTGGATCGTGAAGACGGGCGGAACCGAAAAGCCGCAGGATGGGAAGCCGATAAAGGATTGAAGACTGTCCCAGAAAGTGTCGTATTACCCCGGCACGAAAGAAGCGCACACCAGCCTGAAGCGCCAGCGCAGGAGCGGCGCCACGGACGGAGCCCTTCGCTGGCGCTTCAGGCTGGTCTGAGACGATCTTCTATGCCCGGTAATACTCTACGAGCCGCGACCGTTAGGGAGCTTTTTTTCCAGCTTGTCACTCTTAGAGCAGCGTAATCTTCTCGCGCATCTCAGTCACATTCTTCGTCGCATTGCGCGTGTCCAGGACGTGCTTCGCGTTCGTGACGACGCTCTGGTAGTCGATCGCCGTGTGATCGCTCAGGATGACGACGAGATCGACATCGCGGATCAATTCTTCGGTCAAGGCCACGCCTTCCATGCTCAGGCCGTGTTCCTCGAACTCCGGCACGAAGGGATCGTGATAGACAACGTCCGCCCCATCGCGGCGGAACAGTTTGATGACCTCGACCGCGGGCGATTCGCGGAAGTCGCCGAGGTCGCGCTTGTACGACACGCCGAGGCAAAGCACCTTCGAGCGCGACGCCGCCACGCCGAGCCGGTTCAGTACCCGCCACGCCTTCTCGCGCACGAACTCCGGCATGCGGCGATTGACCTCGCCGGCCAGCGAAATGAAGTGCGTGTTGAAATGGTACTCCTTCGCCTTCCACTCCAGGTAGTGCGGATCGAGCGGGATGCAATGGCCGCCGACGCCGGGACCGGGGTAGAACGGCATGATGCCGAACGGCTTCGTGAACGCCGCGTCCAGCACTTCCCAGACGTTGAGGTCCATCCGGTCGCACAGCAGAGCCATCTCATTGACGAGCGCAATGTTCACGGCCCGGAACGTGTTCTCGAACACCTTGACCAGCTCCGCCGCGCGGGCGCTGCTGACCGGCACCACGCGCTCGATCGTCTGCCCGTAGAACGCGACGGCCAGCTTCTGCGATTCGGGACCGACGCCGCCGACCACCTTCGTCGTGTTCTTCGTCGTGAAGCGCTTATTGCCCGGATCGACGCGCTCCGGCGAATGGGCGAGGAAGATGTCCTGGCCCACCTTCAACCCGGACGACTCCAGGATCGGCAGCATCAGTTCTTCGGTCGTGCCGGGATAAGTCGTCGATTCGAGGCTGATGAGCTGGCCAGGCCGAAGGTGCGGGACCAGTGCGTGCGTCACGTGCTCGACGAAGTGCAGATCGGGAATGAGGTTCTTCGTCAACGGCGTCGGCACGGCGATGACGATCACGTCCATCTCCGGGACGCGCTTGAAATCCGTCACCGCCTCCAGCAGTCCCTTGCGGACCAGCTCGTGCAGCTCTTCGTCCTTCACGTCGGGGATGTAGTTGTCGCCGGCGTTGACGCGCTTGGCGCGATCCAGGTTTTGCTCGATGCCGATGACGTGAAAGCCGACCTTGCCCTTCTCGACGGCGAACGGCAGGCCAACGTAGCCGAGGCCGACCATGCCCACGACCGCGCTATGGTCCTCGATCTTCTTGAGGAGAGCATCGACGCGGGCGGCGATCTCCGCGGCGGTGTCGCCGGTCCGCACACGCAGCCTGGGCCGCTGGTCCCGCCGAACGACGGACTTGCCTGCCGGTTCCTGCCCCGATGAGTGACGTGTAGATCCCAGCATTCAAATCCCTCCTTGGAGTTGGCGGACGCCTCGAGTGTATCCGTTTGCATCTTGCTGGGAGTGAGCTTAACCGAAGG
>JBBQPD010000467.1:0-5442 GCA_038331535.1 Gemmatales bacterium
GGCGGCCCTTCACGCGGATCGCGACCTCGTACTTGACCAGCCGGCCGGCGCCGTCCAGCCACAGTCGGGCCGTGCCGCCGCGGGCGAGGTCGCGGTCTTCGGTGCGCGCCAGCTCGCGCGCCGCTTCCTCGGCCAGCTCGCCGGTGAAGACGGTGCCGCCCTCCGCGTCGGCTGACTTGGTCGCAGTCAGCGCCTTGCCGAGCCGGGCCAATTCCTCGTGCGGCGGGCGGACGGCGCGCGCCTTCGCCGACGCGCCCAGGATCGGCAGTGGGTCCGACAGTGTGCCGGTGCGCGTCCGCTGCCAGGTGTCGCCCTGGGTGTAGACGAGCAGCTCCCCCTTGCGGAAGAAATCGATGCGGTCGGCCCGGAGGGAAAGCGGCGTGTCCTTCTGAAACTTGCCCTCCACGGTGCCGCCGGCGCCGCCTTCTTGAACCACGAAGCGGTAATTATCCGCCGCCGTCACCGCGCGCAGCGCCGGCGCCAGTTTGTCGGCGTCGGCCGCAGCCGTGAGGCCTGCCGTCGCGAGGACGGCGAGCAAACCCGAGAGGAACAAACGCTGTTTCTTCATGATGAGTCCCCTGGAGAGAGAGGTGTTAATCTGGGAGAACCTGCCGCAAGCGGGCGACCTGTTCGGCCATCGGTCGCGCAGACGTAGGCGCCCGCTGGCCTGGTCGCGCCGCCACGTTCAGCCGGATGACGACCGGTCCTGGTCCAGTCAACGTTTCGGCCGCGCCGGCGCGCCAGTCTTCGACCGTCTCGAAGTCGTACACGCGCCGGATGCCGGCTCCGCGGGCCAGTGTGGCGAAGTCGGTGCGGCCGGCGCCGGCGATCGGTTGGCCGCCGGTCACCTCGTAGACGCCATTGTCCATGATAATCAGAAAGAGGTCGGCCGGATGGTTCGCCGCGGTGACGAGGCAGCCCAGGTTCATGAGCAGGGAACCGTCGCCGCTCACGACCACGACGCCGTGCCGCGCCTGGGCCAGCGCCAGACCGAGGCCGAACGCCGGTCCTTCGCCCATCGATGCCGGCACGTAGGAGAAGTCGAGCGGCGTGTCCGAAATGGACACCCAGAGATCGATGGAGCCGTGCGTGGTGAGGACGAGATGACTGCCGCGCCGCTCGGCCAGCACTTCCAGGGCTTCGCGGTGCGTCATGGCAGGCGATCCCGACCGTCGCGGTTGGTGTGTCGGTAGGAATTGTATGAGGCGGGTTTACGTTTCGCGCTCTTGCCAACGCGCGGAGCGTAAACAGGAACGAGAAGCACACTGCCGTTCGGCGGCCGCGTGCTTCTCGTTTTCCCCAAGTGTCCGGTGCGTTCAGGCGCTTTGACGAGTCCTGGCAAGCTGGCGACGCTTGCGGCTGACCTTCGGCCGATCGAGCCGGCCGACCCGCCGGAGCAAACGGCCCAGCCCGAGAGGAGCGGCGCCGAGGAATTCTCTCCAGTTATCGCGGGCGAAGCGGGCCGCTTCCGCGGTTTCCGGGCGTGTCTCTTTGCATTCCATGTACCAGGTATAGGCGGCGAATTGGGCGGCGACTTTGAGTGAGCTCATTGCGTGTACTCCTTCGGGTCCACTCGGGCCGGGGATCAGGACGGCCGAGGAGTGGAATCCATTCCCCTGACGCCCTCACTGGTCGCGGGAACATTGCAAGTATCATGCCAGCTTTCTCTGGGATGCTCGCTTGGTAGAATGGGGCGAGTGCGTGAGAATTACGCCAGGAACATGGGAGTCGCCGTCATGAGTCGTGAGGTCTGGAAGGTCACACCGATCCTCGGCGTTCGGCAAGTTCGGCAGGCCGCGGAGTATTACCGCGACGTGTTGGGTTTCAGCCTCGATCCCGAATATGGCGTCTTTCAACCGAGCGCCGAGGAACCGGACGGAGTCTACGCCCTCGTCGAGCGCGACGGCGCCTCGATTCACTTTCAGATTCGGCGCGGCGACGTGCCCGCGCGGCAACGGCAGCCATTTGAGAGGGACGCCTACCTGTACGTTCAAGACCTCGACGCCCTGTACGCGGACTTGCAGAGCCGCGGCGCCGTCATCACGCAGCCGCCGCGCGTCGCCCCTTATGGACTGCGCGAAATCGTAGTCGAGGATCTGAACGGTTACCGGCTTACCTTTGGGGAATCGGTGCCGTAGACGATCGCCGAACGTATTGACCGCTCAAGAGGTTTTGACACCCTGGCGTACCCGGCGTATGATGGGAAAAGAAGAGTGGGGGAAAGGGCGCCCGCACGACGCGCATTTCCAGCCGTGCCTTTCACCCACCCGGAAGGAACCTTCCGAAGCCGTGCCCACGGCAGAGGACGCAGACGCATGTTGCAGGCCCTGGTCCGGAAAGCCGGCCGACTTCTCGACGAACTTCAACGCCTGTTGTTCCGCATCCGCCGGCCTGTAACAACGCCCGCGCCTCCTCGTCCGCCCGAACCGGGGTTCGCCTCGAGAGTCGTCGCCTATGCCCCGCTGCAACGGGTGTTCCTGACCGATGGCGTGGGCCGGACGTTATTCGAGGAGTTCGCCGGCCATCGCCGGGAGCGCGGCGGCGATAACGAAACGGGCTGGGTATTGTTGGGAGTGCGCGACGCGCGCGAGGCAGTGGTATTGGCCACCCTGCCTGCCGGCGCCCGGGCTGATGCTGGCGTCGCCCACGTCCGCTTCAACAGCGAGGCCCAGGCGCTGGCCAGCCGTATTGTCCGCCAGTCGGATCGGCGGTTGACCATCCTCGGCGTCGTCCACACGCACCCCGGCAGTCTCCGCCATCCCAGCGACGGCGACCTCCGCGGCGACGGCGACTGGGTGGCGAACCTGCGCGGCCAACAAGGTGTCTTCGCCATCGGCACCGCCGACGGCCCCGGTACGACGGGCACGCTGGTCGCGCATCAACCCCGGCCCAACGTGCAATGTTGGGCCGGCCTGCGCTTCTCCTGGTACGCCCTGGCCGCCGGCGACGCCGACTACCAGCCACTACCGGTGGAGGTGACCCTGGGGCCGGACCTGGCACGACCTTTGCACGATCTGTGGCCCGTTCTCGAAGCGTTCGCCGGTCGCATCGAACGTCTCTACCGCCAACTGTCCGGGGTGCGGTTTGAGGTCATCGCCGACGACTGGGGGCCTGGATTGATCCTGATCCTGCCCTTACCTGAACGTGGCGATGCGGTGCGTGTGCTAGTGCGGGCGAAGGAAATCCGGTATTACGTCGAGCGGCATGGGAACCTGCTCGAGGTTGATCCGGGTGAGGAATCGGTGGACCGGGCCGTCTTCCTGTTACTGGCGGAATTGACGGCCCGTCCGTGAGTCTGTTCCCTGGTCCTTTTCAGTTCTGGAAGGAGTACCCCCATGGATTTCCGTCCTCTCAACGATCTGGAGCGGCGTCAGCTCGTCAACGCTCTGCGCGGCAACGCCGAGAGCGACCGAGCCATTCTGATGGACCGTCGCGACACCAGCTTCGCCGGCAGCGCCGACGAAGTCACGGACGAAGAAGTGATCAGCGCCATCAAATCGGTGCCGTGTCACTACTAACCGACGTGCAACGTGCGGCGTGAATCGGACCCCGCTCTTCACGTCGCACTTCGCACGTTGCACTTGGCACTTTCCTTATGAGTCTCCTCGACAGCGAAGCCGGAAAGCGACGCTTGCTCAGCATCGAAATCCCCATCGTCGAAAAGTACAACGAGGGGCGCGAAGAGCTGTTCAAGATTCGCCTCCTCCGCGCTGGCGGCGCGCTGATGCTGCGCTATTGTTTGAAGCCGGGACACAACGTCTACCAGCTGGAAACGCGCCTGTCGCCGAGCTACCCGACCGTGCCGCCTGAGACGCGCGTGGTGACGCCGCTCAAGCACTGCCCCCATCTGCTGGAAGGGCAAACCCTTTGTCTCTGGAGGCAGGGTAGTACGCGCACCGTCAGTAGGTGGGATCCGGCGCGCTTCACATGCATCTTCGCGGTCCAGGCTGCCTGGCGCTGGCTGGCGTGCTATGAGGTGTGGCACGAAACGGGCGAATGGCCGCTGCCGGAAGCGAAGTGAAACGAGTGAACCACAAAGGCACAGAGAAAAAAAGAACCACGAATCCGCTTCCGGTGCATTTCTCTGTGCCTCTGTGGTTAGGTCTTTGAGAGCGAAGATGGCCCATTTGTTCCAGGTCGGCGCGGGCAGTGGCGGGATGCCGGTCCTCGACATGGTCTGTCGCGATGCGCGTCTGACGCGCGTCACTCTCGTCGAGCCGGACGTTTACAAGGCGCACAACGTCGAACGCCATCTCTTTCCGCGCTCCGCCGTCGGCGAACGCAAGGCCGACCTCGCCGCGCGCTGGTTGAAAGAACGACGGCCCGACCTGGAAGTGAAGACGTTCGTTTGCGACGTGCGCGATCCGGCCATGCAGGAGGCGATCGATGCGACAGCGTCGTCAGCGGACCTGGGGGTGTGCGCCGCCGACAACGAGCCGACCAAGTATCACTGGGATGCCCTGATGCGCCGGCACGACAAGCCGTGGACGATGGGCGAGGTGCTGTCGGGCGGCATTGGCGGCTTCGTCCATGCCTTCGTGCCGGGCGGGGCGTGCTATGGCTGCGTCGCCAGCAAACTGCAACGTGAGGCCGTCGTGGAGAAGCCGACTGCGCCCGATTATTCCCAGCCTGGCGGCCCTGTCGCGGAAGCGACTATCCCGGCCAGCAAGGCGTCGATCGGAGTGATCGCCGCGCTGCACGCCTTCGTCACGCTCTCACTCCTGGATGATCCGTCCGGCGCCGCGCTCGATTTTACGAGCCTGCTGCTGACGCTGCGAAAAGTGCCGGACGTGTTTGAAGACGCCTTTCGCCCCTACCGTTTCCGCGTGGCCCGCTCGCCCGAATGCCTGATCTGTCGGGAGCGGCCGGTCCCATCCTCGCCGGAGGATCTCGATGTGGCCCTGGCTCAAGCGCTGGAGCGACTGGGCGATAAGTGAGTTGTGGCCGATGTACCGACTACGACCGCAACCCCAGGCGCTCCATTTCAGCTACGAGAAAGCCGGCCTGGTCGTCGCCGGCCAGCCGATCCCGTGGAACGCCGAGGCCGTCGTCGTCGAGGCGTCGTTGCGGCTGCCGGCGTCGTCCGGCCGGCGCAAAGCGGATTTCTCCCTGCGCGTCTCCGGTCAAGAATCTCTTCCCGCCGAGCAGCTCCGCCGCGAATCGGCCAACGCTTATCGCGTCAGCTTCCGCATTCCGCCGCCCGGCGCCGCGACTCACGCCGAGCTGCTGTTCCGCGACAAGTCGCTGGGCCGCATCGACCTGCCCTTCCTCAGCCGCAACGACTTCCTCCAGGGACTGCGCCTGCAAATGCCGACGCTGTTCGCGCGCGTCGGCGATAGCACCCTGGCCTGCGAGACGTTCGTGGCGACGCAGTGCCGCGGGCTGCTGGCCGGCGCGGTGCTGACCAGCCCGACCAGCCTGGCGCCGCTGCTCGACCTCGAC
>JBBQPD010000468.1:0-5441 GCA_038331535.1 Gemmatales bacterium
CTCAACCCCAGCCGTGGGGATCGGCCGTGTCTCAGGTAGGAACGCACACGCCCCTTGGTCCACAACCCTTTGGAGAACCCAGGGTAAGGACACGAACGGCTCCGTGTCTCACGGAGGCGTGAGACACGGAACGACGGCGGCGGCGCTCCGAGAACGAGGCGCACTCTCCACCACCAGGTTCAACGCGGTCAGTCTGCCCATTCGTCCAGTTGCTGCCGACGATACCTCAAGACGGAGTGATCCTGCGGGGACGGCATTCGTCCGTCGGCGGCCAGTTTTCCCCAGACGACGACAAATGCTTCGAGCTGGGCACGAGCAGCAGCGCGGTCGCCGAGTTTGAATTCAACGTCAAATAGCTTGAAGTGGCACACACCCAGGTCGCGCTGCTTTTCGGCCGCGTCGGGGTCGGCGTCGGCCAGCGCGCGGGCGATGGTCAGATACTGTTCGTAATAGGCGCGGGCGGCGGCCAGGTCGCCCGCGGCCACGCTCACGTTTCCCAGCTTGTTGAACGAGACGGACAGGTCGCGCTGCTTTTGGGACGAGTCGGGGTCGGCGGTAAGCGTTTGCTTCAGTATGCGGTGCGCCAGCCGCGCCATGTTGACGGCGTTCCGCAAACGGCCAAGATTCTGCAGCAAGTTCACGAGCCAGAGGGCCGCAGAACCTACCAAGGGGTGATCGCCGGCATGGTCCAATCGAATCAACTGCTCCACGGCACGGATTTCGTTCAGATCCGAATAGAGCCGATGGTCAGTCCAGTTCCTGCGCGCAAGTGCTTCGACGTCGGCCAGGACAATTTCCAGGCGATGGCTCCGTTCGGCATCTTTCATTCTCCGGCGAAGGACCTCTTGCACGACGCGGTGCATCCGGGCGTACGGCTGGCCGACGAGGTACTGCAAACCCGCAAGCCTGCGCAGGGCTTCGGCCCAGGGCGGCGGCTGAAAGGGCTTCGGCTCCCGTGCGTCCGCCAGCTCGGAGTCCTGCTCGACCAGTCGCTTCAGCCAGGCGAGCGGCACGAGGTCCGGCGGGAGGAAGGCGGCGTATTCCAGGGCGCGCAGGGCCAGCGGGCTATTGAGCCGGACCAACGAACGCTCGAACGGCGCGCCGATCAACGTCTCGGGATGCTGAATCAGGTTTTTCACGTTGTCGTCGTAGCCGACGACTTCCAGGGCGATGCCGATGCCGTGCGCGTCCAGCTCGCGCGCGAACTGCTCGTAGGCGACGTCCGGATAACTGCCGAGGTACGCCCCGACGAGCGCGACGGCGAGTGTGTGTCGGCCCAGGCGCTGGACGATCGCCAGAGCCGCCTTCCATTCACGGTCGGCGTCGGCCGTCGCTGCCTCCGGCCCGCCGCTGCCGGTGCGCGTCAGCCACTGCTGCTCGGCTTCTGGATTGCGCGTGAACGGGCGCGAGCGGAAGAGCAGGTCGAGCGCCTCCGTCGGCGGCAGCGTGTCGAGCGTGATGGTTTCCATGCCGCCCAGGCCGCGCGGTTCCGCCCGCGTGGTGACGAGCAGGTGGACCTTCTCCGCGGCCGGCAGCGCCGCCTCCCGATTGGTCCGGCCCACAATACCGGTGCAGTCCTCGTTCAGGTTGTCCAGGATGAGCAGAGCGGCGTGCCCGGCGGGAAGCTGCTGAAACGCCGCCTTGGCCCGCGCGTGCTGCTCGGCCTCGGGCAGCTCCGGCGGGATACGGGCGCCCAGGTAGTCGCGCGCGATGCGGACGAGCTGGTCCTGCACGCCGCGGATCGAGCTAATGGTGGACAGATCGATCTCGAACTGCCCGCCGAGATACTCGCGGCGGAAGAGGTACGCATATTCGCGGGCCACCGACGTCTTGCCGATGCCACCGATGCCGTTGACGGCGCAGACGCCGACCATCTCGTAGCGGCTGAGGGCATCGCGAATGCGGGCCAGCTCTACCTTGCGGCCGACGAAATTCGGGTTGCGGCCGTGAATGTCGCGCGGCACCTTCGCCAGCTCGCGGCCATGCTCAACCCGCGCACGGATGTTCTGCTGGAGCCGGCGCAACCGCTCGACCACGATCCGCTCTTGCAGGGCCGCACGGCCCTTCGGCCAGAAGGGGTGAATCTCCACGACGGCGTTACGCGCGGTGACGTCATCCCACCAGGCTTTTGCCGCCGGAGGGACGGTCTTGCGCAGCTCCTCCGGGGCGACGATGAAAATCGGCGTGAGCGCCTCGCCAGGGTACACGCGGGCCTGTTCGACCAGAAGGTACTCCTCCCATTCTCGACGGCACCATTCGCTCGTGAAGTACGCCTCGGACAGCACCGCGAGCATCACCTTCGACTGCCGCAGTCCCTTCTTGAGAACGTTCTGCCAGTGCTGCATGTCCAGAATCGACTTCTTGTCGAAGAACACCTTCAAAGGCAGGGTCGGCGAGAAGGTTGTGAAGTCGGCCTCGATGGCCGCGACCAGGGCGGAAACCATTCCCGTCTCGTTGTCCTTGCGGGCGTAGCTGATGAACAGGTCAAACGGTTCGACCCACTCGTTCCAAAGATCACCGGTTTCCACGAGCGCTCTCCAGTGCTGGCGATGGCGGCGTGAGCTGCATCGCGTGTTGAAGACCTTCGGAACGCTGACGAAATAACTTCCTTGCCAACCGACTCTCGTTCCCAAACTCCGTTTGGGCACGCACTCCGCGAAACTCTGTTTCGCGTCACGCCCCCCGGTATTCTGGCGGAGAGACGGGAAACAGAGTTTCCCGGAGTGCGTGCCCAAACAGAGTTTGGGCACGAGGAGGTTCGCTCTTGGCACGGAAGTTATTTCGTCAGTGTTCCTCAATTGCCGGCGCTTTCCCGACGAAACGGGGTCGCTGAGGGCTCAAGGATCGTAAAGCCGAGTTGGAGAAGCGCTTTTAGCGTCTCGCCGGCGGCTTTGCGGTCGTAGTCCTTTTCCGATTCCGGAAGTTGGTCGTATGGAACCAGGCACGGATGCGTTTTGGCGCCGTCGTCGCGCGCGGGGCCGTACGTCCAGCCCTGGGCCAACCGCTGTGCAGCCCACACGTCATGCGCGTTTTCAGCGAGCCGTTCCAGCAACGCAGCCAGCGACCCGGAGAGTTGTACGGCGGACGTATCCACCGGTCGGGGGACGTAGCTCATGACGCAGACTCCGGTTGAAGGTACGGCCACATCAGGGCCACGCGCTGGAAAGGTTCGAGGGGGACCGGTTCGTTGAGCAGGCTGTAGCCGTCGAAGATTCGGCGAAGTTGCGTCCCCATGCTCCTGGGGTGATGGTCCTGACAGCACGCCTGTTCCAGGGCCGCCTGGTAGCGTCGGACGGCCAGTTCGCAGTCGCGATCGCGGCAGAGCACGATCGCCTCCGCTTCCGTCGCCCGCTTCCAGATGGCGTCGTCCGGCAGCAGTTCCGGCCATTGCCGACAGGCGTCGGCCAACCGCCGAGAAAGGTCGGCACGTACAGCGGCGGGATTGCCGGCAGGCACGGGGGACCGGCACAAGGCGGTGTTCAACCCTTCTTCGGCGCGGCGAGTCCAGAGGAAAATCGGCGGCATGGCGAGTACCTCCAATAGCGACGACTGCGGGATAAAGAAACGCCGCCGCGCGCACTCAGGAAGACGCGGGATCGGCGGCCGGATAATCGGGATCGTTCTCGGCAAGCCAGCACACGGCGTGTTGGATGTTGGGATGTTGCTCTCCCGACTGGTCGCGCCAGCTGTTGAAAAGCTGCGTGGCAAGCGTCATTGCCTCATCGAGGACGGCCTGCCACCGTGCCGCCGCCGCGTCCGCTCCCATCCGCTTGATGACGACATCCGCCACTGCCCGGTGCATCTTCGCCAGGCGCGGCTCCTTCTCGTCGCGCACCAGCAGCCGCAGGCCGTCGAGGCGGCGCACCACCTGTGGCCACGGGTCGGCTCCGCCCGGCGGACTCATCAAGTCTTTTGGACGTAGCGAATATGGTTGCGCCTTTCCGTGGCAACGCGAAAGTCACGGTCTTCGGCGAGGCCGAGTTCCTCGCCGATCTCGCGGACGCAGCAGGCGCGGAACGATTCGTGGTCGCGCTTGTGTCCGCCGACGAAATGGAAGGCGTTCCAGCCGTCGTTCCACTGGGCGAGATATTCGACCCGCCCGCGGCCGGCGTCGCGACGAAACAGGCCGAACGCGGCGACCGAGGTGCGCATGGGCGCGACTCCTGTTCTGGCCGGAACGATACCTACCGACATCCTACGTGCTCGCTTGCGGCTTAGCGGGGCCGCACCGCGAAGCCGCAAGCGGAGACAACCGCAGGTCACGGTCAAGGCTCTATTGTCCCATGATATGCGTCATATCGAATGAAATCAATTATTAATTCCAATTAGACATCATCGTGCAAGCGGCTCGTCTTCGGTGTTTCGCGGGCGGGGCGCCTGCACCACGGTTCCGTGGCGATTCGACCAACCTTGCGGACTTTCCCCCACACGCATTTGTCAGATGAGCCATTTTTTCGTTGCGTTTGGTAGGCGCCTGCGTATCATAGGCGAAGTTCTTTGCTCAAAGGTGGCCACATTACGGCCAACCTGGAACTGTCTGCCTGTCAGCCTGCCTTTGGAAACTCTCCACGGACCCACCAAGTACATGGGAGGTGTTTTGTGACCCGTTTATTTGAAGATATTGCCAAGCGGACGTTGGAAGAAAGCGCGGCTCACCTGGCCATTATTTACAATCAGGTCACCGGCGTAGGCGCCACGGTCGTCCACGCCTGGGGCCACACGACGGACGACGAGTCCCGTTTGCAACAGGCCTTCAAGGCTTCCGAGATGTTGCAGGAGGCCGATCCGGTTCATTTCATTGAGGACGTTCAGCACGATCCTTACATTGACGCGGTCTTCGCCAGGGAAGAGAATGTGCAGTCGGCGGCGCTCTTTCGGCTGGAAATGAAGGATCAGTTCATTGTGGTCGCGTTCGGTTTTCCCACGCCGCGCGAGTTCGGCCGCTGCGGACAATCCAGTCGCTCCCGGACAAGCTTTCCGAGGCTGGTCACCTGGCGTCAACCGAGCGGCAACAAACTCTCTTCCGGACTCACCTCAAACCGGCCGTCCGAAAACACCGTAATTTCTATGTCAGCACAGACGTACCCCGGAAGCGACGGGAACCGGGCCGGGTTTCCGCTTATGACAGCGGGCTGGGCAGTCCCGGCGGCGGGGCCGGGTGCGCTCGCACCGCTTGGCACACCAGGCAACGGCAGCCAACTGTTGGCCCCCTGCCCGAATTCGATCTCCGCCCCGGTAGGCCAGCAGGTGGCGTAGGCGCGGATGCCCTGAGCCTTCAGCATCTGAAGCACGTCCGAGTGCAGGGCAAACGCATCAAAATCAGCCACGGCGCATGTCCGAAATCGGAGAACTTCGCCGACGCCCACTTTTCCTGGGATTTCGAGATGCGTAGAATGCCGTTCTGCCGAGAAGGCGAAACGGGCTGGGCTGCTTTTCGCGGC
>JBBQPD010000469.1:0-5428 GCA_038331535.1 Gemmatales bacterium
CACGTCAGCCGCGCACGCATCAGCCAGATTCTGAACCTGGTGAGCCTCGCCCCAGACATCCAGGAGGCGCTCTTGTTCCTGCCGCGCACGGAACAGGGACGCGATCCGATCCACCTGGCGCAGTTGCAGCCGATCGCTACCACGTACGACTGGACCAAGCAGCGGCGCTTGTGGCAGACACTGCTCCGGAGAGGTGTGCGCGTTTGAGGCGTTGCGGTCGCAGTGAGATAGGCCACGGATCGCCCACGTTGGCCTAGGTCGCGTCCGTGGCGTGGATCCGGTCCGTGTCCTACCAACTACGCGAGGCCCCGCGCGCGGGGTCTCGTGCTTGACCGTGGTGCGTTCGAGCGCCGTGGCGGCGTGGAGTCGTCAGGTACTCGATACGCCCGCCGTAGCCCGCAGCGCGAAGCGTCCCGGCGCCGCCTTGACGAAGCGCGCCTGGTCGCCCTTGGTCGTGAGCTCGCGTAGCAGGGCGCTATAGAGCGTGGCCGCTGGCGTCTGGCCGCCGGGGCTCGACCAATAGCCCTTGAGCGCCATCGCATCGATCATTTCCTGCGTAGTCATCGCCTGACCGCTCTCGCCGAGCACCTTGGCTGCGGCGTCGAGGGCGCTCAGCTTCTTCTCCTTCGGCTCGGCGGGCGTCTTCGTCTTCCGCTGTCGCTTGGGCTTGGCGGGGGCGGGAGTGGCCTCGGGTTGGGTCGGCACTGCGGCCTGCTCGGTAGCCGGGGACGTCTGTTCGGTCGTCGCCGTGGTCGCGTCGGCCTGTGCGACCGCCTGCGGTTGCGCCGCTTCGAGTTCGGCCTGCGCGGCGGGTTGTGGCTCGTCGCCGCCGACCTCGGCCGGGGCTTGCTCAGGCGCCGGGGTCGGCACTTCGGTCTGCGGAACCGTTGCCACCTGTTGCGCGGGAGCCGGATCGGGCGCGGCGACCTGCTCCGAGATCTCAGGGGCCTGCAACCGTTCGGCCTGCTGGTCAGCCTCGGCGTCGGTGTCGAGGATCTCGATCGGCCGGCCCGCCAGCGAGTCGCGCCGCCAGGTTATCTCCTCGCCGTCGTCCCACTTGATCTTCACGCTGACAGCGTTCGCCCAGGCGATCCGCCCGGTGCCGCTGTCGTCGGTGCAGCGCACGCGACTGCCGATCTTCAGCGACGGCTGGTTCGTGGGCGATGTGGTGCTCTTCTTGCCGCTCATGGTCTGGCTCCTCGGTGAGTGTTCGTAGCTGTCCGGGCGGCGCACCGATGCGTCTCCCGCTGGTCAGGACAGTTACCTCGCCACGCCGAGGACATCAAGCGCAGTACGAGCAGATTCTCAGGGTTTTCCCAGGTTTTTCGAGTTGGCGGAAGTGAAGCTGAAGTGCCGCGCTGATTCCAGCGGCCAACTGCGAACGCTACGAGGCGAGATGTGCCGGGCGTAGCGTATGTTGGCGGTGAGGGTGGCTGTGAAGAAGTGCTTCCGAGCTACGTTGTCCGGAGCCGAGAGTCAACTGGCAGCCAAGCGTCCGCTTCCGAATCGTCCGGGTTCGCGATCAAGACGGGCGTCCGCGGCCTGATGGTGCCGGATGAGAAGGGGGACGCCACGTTTACGTCATCCTCGAACCGGCGAGCAACTACAACGGCGTGATGACGAAGTCCGAATGGATGCCGGCGCTGATCGGGGAGCTTCTTGGCGACCGTCCTGGTGATGCTACTCTGCCGACATGACAACCCCGGACCTCCTCCGTCATCTCTTCGGACCGTACAAGACTCTCGTCTTCAAATACGGCGACGTGGTGATCTGCGAGCGCGTCGGTCAGGTGGAGATGGTCGGTCTGTCTTCCGGCCGTATCCCGTGGCTTCTCGGAAGGCGCGGCGAAGTCGTTGGTGCTGTCATGAGGAACTGGTTGAAGAACTTCACTGCCGCAGGGTTTCGTACAATTGTGCTGGTCCCAGCAGCACGTCTTTGAGTCTGCTGCGAACCTCCTCTGACCCCAACGCCTGCTTACTCATCGCGGTATGGGCATCCAGCGCCCCGATGATCGCGTTCATGAGTTCCGTCTTGAGGTCCGGCGAGTTGGCGAACTGCTCCTTGGTGTTATTGACCGCCTGTTGCTTCAAGGTTTCGGATTCAAGCAATTTGCCCTTAATCACATTGTTGACGTAAACCAGCTTGTCCTGTTCGGTCAGGTCGCCTTCAAACAGGTCGTTCACCTTTCTGATGATCTCGTTCAAGAATGCTTTCTGCTTCTCCTGGATCAGGCCGCCACCGGCTTCGGTGATCGGTTCCAGCGGGGGATTCTCGCCGTCGCCGAGCGCCATCGGTCTCTTGCCCTGATTCTTCAGGGTGTGGTGCGTAAGGACTACTTTCGATAGGTCGATCCCTTCACGCTCGCGCCCGAAGTCCAGCAAGGGTAACAGGCGTTTGTAGAAAATCGAACGCTTCTCAAGCGCCGTGTTGCCATAGTCGAAAATCTGCGACAGAAAGGTGTACAGCCGTTGAAACGCTCCCATGTCGGACTTGAACAGCAACAGCGCATTCAGTTCGTCTTGAGCCGCTTCGATGGCCTTCTTCTCCTTCTGAACCTGTGCCGCCTTCAACGCTTCCTGTGCTGCCTTGTACCGCTTCAGCAAGCGATCCACGACCGGTTCGAGTGCGCTCACCAGTTCGCTCTGTTTCGCGTTTGGCTTCAACTCGACCGCGACGACGCGATCCACCTCGAAGTCGTCGTAATGTCCGGCTCCGTCCAGCTTGCCGCGCAGATTCAAGATCAGGTTCCGGTCGGTCACGTCGGCCAGCGTCGCCGTGGCGTAGTAGGTTTTGAACGCGGCCAGCACTTCTGCGGTGTCGTTCACGAAGTCCAGCACATAGATCGTGTCCTTGCCCGGATGAGCACCGTTCAGCCGGGACAGCGTTTGCACCGCCTGGATGCCGGCCAACCGCTTATCGACGTACATGCCGCACAAGAGCGGCTGATCGAAACCGGTCTGGAACTTGTTGGCCACGAGGAGAATCTGGTACTCGTCCGTATCAAACGCTTCGCGGATGGGGCGGCCCCGCAGGTTCGGATTCAGCGCCTGGCCGGTTTCCGTGAACGGCTCCGGTCCGGATTCGGCGTCTTTGACCTCGCCGGAGAACGCCACCAGCGTGAATATCTTGTAGCCGCGGTCCTTGATGTACTTGTTGATCGCCAGTTGCCAGCGGACCGCTTCCTGTCGGCTGCCGACTACCACCATCGCCTTGGCCTTGCCGTTCAGCAGGGGCGCAACCAGTTCCCGAAAATGCTCGACCACCACCTGGACCTTTTGCGAAATGTTGTAAGGATGCAGACGCACCCAACCCATGATCCCCTTCAAGGCTGCGCTGCGTTCGACTTCTTTGTCGTCCAACTCCTTGCCGTTGTGGGCCAGTTTGAAAGCCAGCTTGTAGGTCGTGTAATTTTGCAACACGTCGAGGATGAAACCCTCCTCGATAGCCTGCCGCATGGAATAGACATGGAACGGCCCAGGGAGGTTGGTCTTGCTCGCCGGTTGTGTCGGATCGGGACGACGGCCGAACAACTCCATTGTTTTCGTCTTGGGCGTCGCGGTGAAGGCGACGAAGGTGATACCGACATTGTCGGCGCGGGCCGCCATCTGTGCCGCCAGAATGTCCTCGGAGCTGATCTCGCCGCCATCGTTCAGTTCTTGCAGTTCTTCAGGCGAAAGCACGGCCTTCAGCTTGGCGGCGGTATCTCCCGACTGCGAGCTGTGGGCTTCGTCCGCGATCACCGCAAAGCGCTTGCCCTGCGTCGCCGCCAGTTCACGCACGGCGTTCAGGGCAAACGGAAACGTCTGCATCGTACAGACCAGAACCTTCTTGCCGGCCGACAAGGCCGCCGCCAGTTCGCCGCTCTTGCTGCCGCTTTCGCCGGTGATTTTCGCCACGACTCCGGTCGTGCGTTCAAAGTCAAAGAACGCTTCCTGCAACTGGCTGTCGATGACGTTGCGATCCGATACCACCAGGACCGAATCGAACAGCTTCTTGTGCGCAGCGTCGTGCAAGTCGGCCAGGAAATGAGCGGACCACGCAATCGAGTTCGTCTTGCCCGAACCGGCGGAATGCTGGATCAGGTAGGCGCCGCCCGGTCCTTCCGCCAGAACGGTTGCCAGCAGTTTGCGCGTCGCGTCGAGCTGGTGAAACCGCGGGAAGATGATCGCTTCGATCTGCTTCTTTTTGTTCTTGCGAGCGACCAGATAACGGCCCAGGATTTCGAGCCAGCCTTGGCGCTCCCAAACCTGTTCCCAGAGATACGCGGTCCGATGTCCTCCGTTCGGATTCGGCGGATTGCCGGCCGCCCCGTCGTCGCCCTGGTTGAAAGGCAGAAAGACGGAGGCAGCGCCGTTCAGCCGAGTCGTCATGTGGACTTCACGATTACTGACCGCGAAATGCACCAGGGCGCCGCTGGGAAAGGACAACAGCGGCTCGGCGGCTTGCCCCTTGGGCCTGGGCTGGCGATCGAAGCGATACTGATCGATGGCATCGCCGACGCTTTGCGTGAAATCGGTCTTGAGTTCGGCCGTCGCCACGGGCAGGCCGTTGAGGAACAACACCAGATCGAGGCTGTTCTCGTTGTACCGCGAATAATGCACCTGCCGGACCACACGCAGCCGATTGGCCGCGTGGCGCGCAAGAATGTTGGGGTTCATGGCCAGGGCGGGCTTGAATTGCGCGAGTACCACTTCTTCGCGCAGTCCCAGCACTTCGATGCCATGCCGCAGCACGTCCAGCGTGCCGCGTTGGTCGAGCGAAGCCCGCACGCGCGTCAGCAGGGTGTCGGCCGCGTTGGCGCCGTGGTTCTTGACGATAGCATCCCAGGCTTTGGGCTGCGTCGCCTGCACCCAGGCCAGCACGTCCTCGGGGAACAGTGCCCGCACACGAGCGTACTTCGGAGCATCGCCCTCCGCGTACAACCAGCCGTGGGCGGCGAGGTGTTCGCAGATTTCAATCTCGAAGTTGATTTCTTTGTGTAGGCTCATGCGGCCCCCGTTTCAACCAACCCGCGCACGTCGATCTTGCCAGTAACAGCGGCAGAGATCAGCGCGGTCCGGCGTTCTTGCAGCACGGTGATCGATTCTTCGTTTACTGTGACGACTGCATTGAAGGTTTTTTCCATTGAGGCGATATGATCGCAAATCGTAATCGCCTCGCCATGTGTCGGCAACGCAATTCGGATGTTCTTGAATTCGTCCCAATAAAGTCTAAGGCGGAAGTCCGTCACTCCTCGCGAATGCCGGCGCATTTGCTCGATAGCCTGCGGCGTTCGGAGTAAATTCTCGAGGGTCCATCCCCAAAAAGGGGTGCCGATTGCCGCCTGATGGCCTATCCTATTCGAGGAGGTAAGGCTTGACTGGAAAGGACTTCCTATGCGTATCCGCCTCGACTCCCAAACCGGACCCGCCGTTCCCACTCCGGACAA
>JBBQPD010000470.1:0-5426 GCA_038331535.1 Gemmatales bacterium
CCCCCTCGTCCCCCTCGTGCCCAAACTCCTGGTTGGGCACGCCCACCGCGAAACACAGTTTCGCAGTCAGGATGACGCAAGTACCACCGCCACCACGCGCGCATGTACGCCACCCGTGGCGGACATGCATTTCAACGTAAGTGTATACTGATCATGAACCTGCGCCCGCCGCCGCGCATGTCCGCCACCGCCACGCACCGTCTGACTCTCGGACGGATCTGCTCAGAAACTCGCATTTCTCCGGAATTGGACTCCCCCCAACGTACCCGAGTACGGTAGTCTCCCCCCAATGCCACAAAAGCGGTGGACTGCTTCCGCCTGGCTGCACCGCGCAAACGTGTGGTCAAACGGACTCACCACAGAGGCACAGAGGCACAGAGAAAAATCAAGAAGTAGCCTCCCCGTAGTTGACGGGGCGCGGCGGAGGTGTTTTAGTACAAACCTGTTAGACTGCGGAGGGTTTCGGGGTGGACATCGATTCCGTTCCGGACGAAGACCTCGACGAGAACGTCTTCGTTCAGTTCCCCGTCGATGGGTTCGGGACCGACGCCGAGTTCGACCTCCGCGAGCGCGTGGAGGAGCTGCTCGACGCGGAGTTGAAGTCGTTCGGTGGCGGGATGTGCGGCGGCGGCGACATGGGGTCCGGTGGGGCGACCGTGTTCCTCATGGTCCGCGACCCAGCGGTGGCGATCCCCCGGCTGCTGGAGGCGCTAAGGCGGGAAGGCTTGCTCACCGACCGCTTCGTCGTCACTGAGGACACCGGCCCAGAGTACAAGTGCTGGTGGCCGGCGGGATACACAGGCGGCTTCTCGCTGCTCTGACGCAGGGCGCCGGTGCGCTCAGCAGACCGAGTTGCCTGTGATCGAGTGCTCGTTCTGCAAGCCAGCCGACCACGGCGGACCCAATGCGTAGGCGACCCACGCAAGGGACATCGTGATTTGGACCGGCAAGGCTGCGCTCGCGGAGGCCAGCGAAACGAATTTGTGCGAAAGGGGGCGGCAGTTGAGTGCCGGAGTAATTCTGCCGGTGGCAAAATCGCTGTACCTGTGTGACGGGCACCTCGGCTTTACCTCCAGGAAGACGGACCTGATGGGCATTTTTGATTCCATTTACCCGCAGGGCGGCTATCCGCACATCCACCCGTCCTTTGTGGTCTTCGCCCGCCTGGCGCAAGGTCTGGGAACAATCCCCTTTCGGGTGGACATCCGTCGCGCCGCTAGCGGCCAGTTTGTCGCAGGCACTTTGGTCCAGCAATTGGTTTTTCCCGACCGAGCTACGATCGTCAACATGGTGGTTACCATGAAGGGAGTTTCCTTTCCCCAGCCAGGAATCTTCCTGGTAGAATTGCTGCTGGACAATCAGTGGGTGGCAGACACTACCTTGGAACTGAAATGAGGAGGCCTGCGCATGAGTGCGATCCAGCAACCAACCCCGAATCATCAGGACGCGACGTTTGGTTTGGGGGAGACACAGGTTTTTGAATGTGAGGCTCTTTCCGCAGACCACCCGGAGATTCAGGCCCGAGAGCGCGCCCGCCTCCAGCGCTTGCCGCTCTCCAATCCAACAGAAGCGGAAAAGGAAAAGAGGACATCGTAGATATACCAGGCCGGGAAAGAAAAGAGGACGCAGCTCGTTTCGAGTTCCTCCGCCGCTTCCTGCAACACGTGTTGCCGAGCGGCTTCGTGAAGATCCGCCACTACGGCCTGCTGGCCAATCGTTACCGTGAGGCCAACCTGCGCGTCTGCCGTGCCCTGCTGTTGGTGGTGGCCGTGGCGGCGCTGGCGGGAGTGCACACGGCGACCACCTGCCCGCAGTGCGGTGGTTGTGTCTGGCAGGTGCTGGAGCGGACGCTGCGGCCGCGCGTGTCGGAAGTGTGCCGTCTGCCGTTGCCGACGGCCGCGGCGCTGGACAGCGGCTAAGCTCCCCCAACGGAAGCAACCGACGACGAACACCAGCAGCGCGGTGTGGCCGCGCCGCTTCCGCGGTGCGCGCCGCGTTCAGGAATAAGCTCTCGGGACAGGGCCACCGCGACCGGCGGCTTGGCGCCCAGAGCGCGGCGCCGACCGCTCGGTCTGGAGGAGGTGGGAAAACAACGGATAATCTGCTTGCGACGGGCACGGTCAGGGAAATACAATGAGCGCGAACGGCTGGCGTCGCGCTGGAACTCCCATAGCCACGGCCGGGGTGACGCGGTTCAGTTCAACACAGTTCTAGGCTGCGTGCTCCGCCCAGCACGTCTTCTGGACCGCTGCGAACGCTTGCAGGGCGGAGCACGCAGCCTAGAACTCAAATGTTGGCGGCGGAGGGCTTCGAGGTGCGGCTGCTCTGGGTAGAGAATCACGCCGTCTTCGCCCGGATGGCTGGTCGGCAGTTCCTGTCGGCCCACGACCTGACCGTGGTCCCGTCACTCGCGGCGGCGCGGGCCGCCCTGACCGCCGGCCGGTTCGACGCTGTCCTCTTGGACTACGACCTCGACGACGGCAAGGGGGCGGCACTCGTCGAGTTCGTCCGGCAGCTCCCGATACGGGTGGCGGTGATCGCGGCGTCGTCGCACGCGGACGGCAACGCGGCGCTGCTGGCAGCCGGGGCGGATGCCGCCTGCCCCAAGACGCGGTTCGCGAACATCGGGGCCGTGTTGGCGTCAGTCGCCGGGCAGTAAAGGCACGGAATGAAAAGAGAAAAGAAAAGAGGGAGAAAAGAAAAGAGGACGCAGCTCGTTTCGAGTTCCTCGCGCGGAACGGCCACGGCCAGATGGCGTTCCGGGCAAGACGGCGGCCGGCCACGGCCCGCGCGGCGACGACCGCAGGGCCGGTGCGGGTGGGAAAACAACGGATAATCTGCTTGGAACAGAAAAGAAGAGAAAAGGGGCATCGTAGATTACCGCCCAAACAATCTCCCCATGAACTGTCTTTCGGGCGTATCAACCAAATCATACTGAGTCACTCAGCCGTTCTCAACTTCCGGCAAAATCCCCCCTTACCCCCAACCGAATTAGTCGGTGGTTGTCGTCGATCGAGTTGTGACTGCGAAAGGCCTGCCGCCGGGCCGCGGCCGCCGAGGATCGACTAGACCGGGGCTGGTTCGGCAGCGGCGTGGCTGACCAGGTCGAAACCCAGCGCTGCCGCCTTGCGGCGCAGCGACCGTTCCAGTTGCTGTTTGATCCTACGCTCGTATTCCTCCATGCTTTGCTTGACGTACTCCTTGCCGTACTTCAGCATTCGGTAGACCAGGCCGGCCAGCTTGTGAGCCGTCGCCGTGATCGCACCCCGGCCACCGATCCGGCTCTTGATCCGCCGGTAGAAGAACGCCAGCGCCGATTTGGTCTTGCCCAATCCCTGCGCCGCCATGCGCAGAGCGCTGGCGATCCGGTTCTTCCCCTTGCGCGGACCACGCTTCTTTTTCTTCTTGTTGCTCTCCGATTGCCGTGGACACAAACCCAGCCAACTGGCGAAGTGCTTCTCCGTGGGGAAGCGGCTGACATCGACTCCTAACTCGGCCAGGATGACCAGGGCCGTGGCGACGTCGATCCCCTCGATTTCGGTCAAGTCGACACCCAGAGCCTTAAACAAGGGGCCAGAGGCCTCGAAGGTCAGAGTGTTCGGCTTGCGGCCTCCTTTGCGCGGCTTCGGCTGGAACGGCTTGTCGCCGGCGCGGTTGGGTAGCTTGGCCAACTCGGCCGCGATCATCTCGTCGCATTCGACCATCTGGCGATGGTGGAATTGATAGAGGTCGTAGGCCTGACGTAGCTCGAACAGGTGCTCCGCACGCCACGTCCCTTCCAACGCCTTGGCGATCGTGTCCGCGTCGTTGTGGCACTGGACGTTGCGTAACGCAGCCAGTTTCTTGGCATCCCGTTCGCCCGCGATGATCGCTTCGATAATCCGGCGGCCGGTCAACCCGGTGATGTCGGCCAGCACTTCGGTGAGCTAGACGTTCATCTGCTCCAGGGCCTTTTGCATGTGCTGTGCGTGGCTGGCGGCGTAGCGGATTTGCATCTGTCGTTGTCGGTGGAAGGCACGCAACGCCGCGATCGAATCGGGTGGCCGAAAGGACGGGAGCAGCAGGCCGTAGGCGTGCAACCGCTGGATCCACTGGGCATCGAGAACGTCGGTCTTGGGACGGGCACCGCAACGCGACAGTTGGCCGGGCTCAACCAGGTAGACCTCGAAGCCGCGCGCTTCGAGCAACTCGAAGAGCGGAATCCAGTAGACGCCGGTGGATTCCATCGCGACCGTGGTGACGCCGCACGCCGCCAGCCAGTCCGCGATGGCGGCCAAGTCGCACGAATTGGCCCCAAACTTGCGCACGTTGGCGGGCCAGTCGCCCGTGCCGCCCCCTGCTGGCGGCCCGCCGCCCGGCGCTGGGACGCAGACCATGTGCATGTCCGAATGCACGTCAATGCCCGCCGCCGTGGGGTTGCGAACGGTCAGGGCCACGGGTTCCGCTCGGGGTGGACGCGACGCCCCAGCCGGCGTGTCGGTCGGTTGCGAAGGGACCGGTTGCGACGGCGTGGTCGCGGTCGAACGCTTGCGCTGTCTCATGCTGTCGGCTACCTGGTAAGAAGAGAACGGGCGAAGACAGCCGGCGTGGACAAGAGGGGAACAGGAGTACTGCAATCTCCCCAACGGGATCGACGCCTTGACCGCAATCAAGGCGCGTCGCCAATGACAAGGACGCCACCTCTCGGGCCAGGTTACGATACGGGCACAAGGCACCAGCATTTAAACGGCCACGGACCAGCGCCGGATCGCGACATGATAAGAGGAACGGCCAGCAACGGCATCTACCGTATGTCTCGTTCACGGGGCGTCGGGGGCCGCTTGCGGCGCGGGAAATACGATGTCCCCTTTTCTCTTCCCTTTTCTCTTTCCTGTCCCCTTTTCTCTTTCCCTTTTCTCTTTCGGCAACTGATCCTTGGCGTTCGGCGTTGAATCGCGTAACGTTTCGTGACCTGCGGTGTTGTATCAGGGTGTTCCCCGTCGAAGCGTTTTTAGCGCGGAGCAAAATGAAATGACGGTTTCCTTCTGTCTCGCACTCGCTGCGTTCGCCACGTCCGCGGACCCCGCCGCCCCTCCAGATGCGGCTCTGAAAGCGGCCGCGGATTACAGCAAGGCCCAGAAGGGGCAGACCTGCGTCGTGATGTTCGACGGCAAGGTCGTGTTCGAGCAGTACGACGCCGGTGGGGCGGCGGACAAGGTTCAGATGCTCGCCAGCGGCAGCAAGAGCTTCGTCGGCCTGGCTGCCGTCGCCGCCGTTCAGGACAAGTTGTTAAATTTGGACGACCTCGTGAGCGAGAGCATCACCGAGTGGAAGGACGACCCGAAGAAGGTGAAGATCACCTACCGCCAGTTGCTGACGCTCACCAGCGGCCTCACGGCCGGCGAGCGGGGCAACGCGGTGAAGGCCCCGGCGTGGAAGGACATCGC